>DATETD010000544.1:0-17737 GCA_035283885.1 Rhodocyclaceae bacterium | reverse complement strand
GAGCCGCTGTTGCAACGGATCGTCGCGGCGATCCGCGACGGCGGCATTCCATGGGTGGATAAGGCGATCAAGAAAGACCGCGACGCCGCACGTTTCGACCGTATGGCGGAAGAATCCTGGGAGGAGTCGTGACTATCGCCATCGTATAACCGCAGACCTGTTTCCCTTATTCCATTCACTGCACGGAGAATCTCCATGACGCTTGCTACCCCTTCGACTCTTGCCGCCGAACCGGCGGATCATCCGATTTATCAGACCGACTTTCTCAAGGAAATGTTGCGCCAGACGCGCGCGCTCGACAGCTACGGCCAATGGGACGGCAAGACGGTGCCGCAGATTTTGGACGGCTATGTGCTGACCAAGGAAAGAAAACGCGAGATTCCTATCGTCGGCGATCCGGACGACAGCACGATCGCGCGCGTCAAGTCGTTTCATAACGCGATTGCGGTGCTGATCGAGAAGGAATGCGGCTTGATGGCCGTGCCTTTCGTGCAATTGACGCATGAGGGCTTCGGGCGCGCCTTGATCGTGGTCGGCAAATTGGTGGTGATGGATCGCACTTTGCGCGATGTGCATCGCTTCGGCTTCGACAGTCTGTCGAAAATGAAGAGCGAGGCCGACAAATACTTGTCCGTGGCCTTGGAGATTATCGGCAAATACGGCGAAGTGGCAGGCTTGTAATCATGACCGATGCAGAACTGAAAGATCTCGACAAGGAAGTTAAAAAGCTTAAGCGCATCGCCAGCGAGTGGGCCTCCAAGTTGCACGATTTGGTGGAGGACCGGTTGCCCGCCGGCTGGCGCGAGATTCCCGAAATTTCACAAGGCACGCTGGAGGCGTGCAAAGCCTGGGCGGACGCCAACGAGCGGCTGCAAGCGGCGCAGAAAGGATGACATCATGGCGAAGATTAGCGGACGCACCCTAGGCGGAACCGAATGGACGCCGCAGTTCGCGACGGCGCTCGATCCGAAGAAGTGCATCGGCTGCGGGCGTTGCTATAAGGTTTGCCCGCGCAACGTGCTCGATCTGGTCGAGCGTAGCGAAGACTTGATCGACGAAGATGAGGACTACGACGACGACCAGATGATGGTGATGACCATCGCCCATGGCGAAGACTGTATCGGTTGCGGCGCGTGCGGTCGCGTCTGTCCCAAGGGCTGTTATACCTACGCCGCCGCCGAAGCGTGAGCGGCGCAAGTGCGAGCCGAATCTGATCGGAACCCCACGTCGAACGCCGACAATGTCGCATTTGCGACATTGTCCATGCGCGGTAAATGATCGATAAAGTGCTATAGATTCAATTGGTTGGGCGTATTATCGCCGCTTGGTACGGAGTTTGCGGATGCGAAGCGGTATGACTCACTAAGCCCAAGGAGAACCGCCATGATCGATTTGACCCCCGCCGCCGGCAAAGCCATCAACCGCTTTATCAAAGGCGCCGAAACCCCCGTCGCCGGATTGCGCATCTTCGTCTCCGGCGGCGGTTGCGCGGGCTTGCAGTACGGACTGCGCCTCGAACACGAAAAGAGCGAAGACGACTTCGAATTCGACATCGGCGTCGGTGCGAAATTGCTGGTCGATCCGATGAGCCAGTCGATGCTCGAAGGGCTGACGGTCGATTTCGTCGATAGCCTGACCCAGACCGGGTTCAAATTCAACAATCCGAACGCCACGGCTTCGTGCGCGTGCGGAAAATCGTTTTCGGCTTAAGGAGCTGCGCTATGTGGGATTATTCCGAAAAAGTTCGCGAGCATTTTTTCAATCCGAAAAACGCAGGCCCCTTGCCGGACGCCAACGGCGTCGGCGATGTCGGCTCGATCAAATGCGGCGACGCCTTGCGTTTGATGCTCAAAGTCGCCCCCGAAACTCAGGTGATCGAGGACGCGCATTTCCAGACCTTCGGCTGTGGTTCGGCGATTGCGTCGAGTTCGGCTTTGACCGAAATCATCAAAGGTAAAACGCTGGACGAGGCCTTGAAAGTCAGCAATCAAGATATCGCCGATTATCTCGACGGCTTGCCGCCCGAGAAAATGCACTGTTCGGTGATGGGGCGCGAAGCGCTGCAGGCGGCGGTGGCCAATTATCGCGGCGAGGTTTGGAGCGACGATCACGAAGACGGCGATTTGGTCTGCAAATGCTTCGCTATCGACGCCGTGATGATCGAAGAAACCGTTCGCGCCAACCATCTCAAGACCATGGAAGAGGTCACCAATTACACCAAAGCGGGCGGTGGCTGTTCCTCGTGTCACGAAAAGATCGAGGACATCCTGATCGCAGTGAATGGTCGCTTGTATTCGAGCGAACCTAAGGCGACGATGCAGAAAAAGGCCAAAGCGGCGCCGACGGAGTCTCCGGTCAAGCCCAAGCTCACCAATTACCAACGGATACGCAAAATCGAGGACACCTTGGAGTCGATTCGCCCGATGTTGCAGCGCGACCATGGCGACGTCAGCTTGGTCGAAGTCGACGGCAAGAAGATTTATGTCGCTTTATCCGGCGCCTGTCAGGGCTGTGCGATGGAGTCGGCGACCTTGGGCGGCATTCAGCACAAGCTGGTCGAGGCCTTAGGCGAACTGGTGCAGGTGTTGCCGGTGGCCGCGTTGGCGCATGCCTAATTCGAATTCGAGGACACCCATGAAACCGATCTATATGGACAACAATGCGACCACGGCGTGCGATCCCGCCGTGGTCGAGGCGATGCTGCCGTTTTTTACCGAGCAATTCGGCAACGCCTCGTCGATTCATAGTTTCGGCGCGCAGGTCGGTAAAGCCTTGAAACAGGCGCGCGGCCAAGTGCAGACGCTGCTCGGCGCGGCTTACGATTCGGAAATCGTGTTCACTTCCTGCGGCACCGAGTCCGATACGACGGCAATCCTTTCGGCATTGAAAGCCTATCCCGAGCGCCGTAGGGTCGTTACCACCGTGGTCGAGCATCCGGCGATACTGACGCTATGCGATTATCTCGAAAAGGAAGGTTATACGACCCATCGGCTGCGCGTCGACCGCAAAGGTCGCCTCGATCTCGACGAATATAAGGCCTTGCTCGCGCAGTTCGGCGACCGGATTGCGATCGTTTCGGCGATGTGGGCGAACAACGAAACGGGAACCTTGTTCCCGGTCGAGGATATGGCCGAGATGGCGCACGAGAAGGGCATTCTGTTCCACACCGATGCGGTGCAAGCGGTGGGGAAAGTGCCTATCGATTTGAAAACGACCAAGATCGACATGCTGTCGCTTTCGGGTCACAAACTGCATGCGCCCAAGGGTATCGGCGCGCTGTATGTGCGCCGCAACACCCGTTTTCATCCTTTGCTGCGCGGCGGTCATCAGGAGCGCGGTCGGCGCGCCGGCACCGAGAATTCGGCGTCCATCGTCGGCTTGGGCGTGGCGTGCGACTTGGCGCAGCAGCATCTAGCGACCGAAAACACCACGGTCAAGCGGTTGCGCGACCGGCTCGAACGCGGAATTTTGGCGAAAGTCCGCAGCGCCTTCGTCAATGGCGACAGCGTATATCGCCTGCCGAATACGGCCAGCATTTCCTTCGAATATGTCGAGGGCGAAGGCATCCTGCTGATGCTCAACCGCCAGGGCATCGCCGCGTCGAGCGGCTCGGCCTGCACTTCGGGATCGTTGGAGCCGTCGCATGTGATGCGCGCCATGGGGATTCCGTATACCGCTGCGCATGGCGCGATCCGCTTTTCGCTATCGCGCTATAACAGCGAAGAGGAAGTCGAGCGCGTGATCGCCGCCGTGCCGCCGATCATCGCGCAGTTGAGAAAACTATCGCCGTATTGGAGCGGCGAAGGCCCGGTGGCGAATCCGCTCCAAGCGTTTCAACCGGAGTATGCCTAGTAAAGTGGATCCTGGGGAACCGCTCGAAACCCTGCATGCCGCGTTGCAAAAATTCACGATCTTTGTCGTCGAGCACGACTGGGCGAAGTTCAACGCCTGGGTAGAATGGGGGCGATTACGTTGAAGTGGCCCGAAGGTACCGTGGGCGAACTGACTTTCAAGCAAGGAGAACACCGTGAACGAGCCACTTAAGCCAAGACGTCATTTGCCGCTGGGCGTACAGACCTTTGCGAAGATACGTAGCGGGGATTTCTACTATGTCGACAAGACTGAAATCGCCTCCCGTTTGATCGAAAACGGCAGTCACTACTTTCTTTCGCGTCCGCGTCGCTTTGGCAAGAGTCTGTTCATCGACACCTTGAAGGAGCTGTTCGAGGGCAACGAGCCTTTGTTCCGGGGCTTGTATATTCACGATAAATGGGATTGGTCGATCAAGTATCCGGTGCTGCGCTTCAGCTTTGGCGGTGGCGTGCTCGGATCGCGCGAGGAATTGAATCAGAGCATTCACCAGCAATTGGCGCAGTTGGAGCAGGACTGTGGTCGGCAAGCAAATTATCCGGACGCACGCAGCCGCTTCAAAGATTTAATCATTCACCTCCACCGCCAAACCGGTCAGCGCGTCGTAGTGCTGGTCGACGAATACGACAAACCGATTCTCGATTGTATCGACCGACCGGATAGTGCGCGCGATATGCGCGAGGGCTTGAAAGATATGTACTCGGTCATCAAGGATAACGATGCGAGCATCCGTTTTGCGTTTCTGACCGGGGTGTCGAAGTTCTCGAAGGTGAGCCTGTTCTCCGGCCTGAATAATCTTGACGACATCACGCTGGATCGTCAGTATGGCAGCATTTGCGGCTATACCGAGCGCGATTTGGACGAGGTGTTTGCGCCCGAGTTGGAAGGCTTGGATCGCGCCGAGATTCGGCGCTGGTACAACGGCTACAACTGGTTGGGCGAGCCGGTGTATAACCCGTTTGGACTACTAATGTTGTTCCGCAAGCGCGAATTCGGCGCGTGGTGGTTCGAGACCGGCACGCCCAGCTTTCTGGTGAAATTGCTGTTCGAACGGCGGATGTTCGCTCCCGATTTGGAACGGGTCATGACGACGGGGCAACTGCTATCGACCTTCGATGTCGATACGATCGCTGTCGAAGCCTTGATGTTTCAGGCCGGCTATTTGACGATTGAGTCGATGCAACGTTTCGGCGCCGAGCATCATGTGACCTTGCGTTATCCCAACCAAGAAGTGCGCCAGAGCTTGTCCGGGGTGTTGCTGCTGCAATTGATCGACGCCCAGGCGCATCCGGGGATCGATCAACGTTTTAAGCTCTACCAGACCTTGCTGGCGGGCGATCTCGGCGCCTTGCGCACGGTGATGCAAAGCGTGTTCGCCGGAATTCCGCACGACTGGTATCGCAAGAATCAACTGGCAGGCTATGAAGGCTACTATGCCAGCATTTTCTATTGCTATTTCGCGGCACTGGGTCTGGATATGACGGTGGAAGATGCGACCAGTCTGGGGCGGATCGATTTACGTTTGCGCCTGCCGGGGCGAATACTGCTGTTTGAGTTCAAGGTGGTGGAAATGGAGGCCGAAGGCGCGGCGCTGGCGCAGTTGCGGGCGAAATGTTACGCCGACAAATACCGCGCCGAAGGCGTGCCGATCACGCTGATCGGCGTCGAGTTCAGTCGGGAGAGCCGGAATATCGTGGCGTTCGAACTGGCCTAGGCATGAAAGTCGTGCCGCCGAAAAAGCTGCTGAGCCTAACCGGGCGAGATACAGTCGATGTTATTTGGTTTATGCGTCGATCAGCATCGGGCCAGTTCCTTTATGAACCTGGACAGTAGATGCCCAATGCCTGATTATCGAGAACGCTTTTCCTGTGCCGCGAGGGCACGGAGCCAGTACTCAAGAATGAGGGTGATGACAAATGAACTCAGTGTCGATGGGCACAACTTGGGCACGGAGGATTTTCGGAAAATTATTGCGGCCCCTGCTTGCCATTCCTTACGGAATGAGGAGTGGTCATACGAAGAATCCTTGTTATCCATCAAGGATTCTTCGTTGCGATCTTCAGAGTGAGTTTTTTGCGATAAAGTCCTGTTATAACAAGGACTTGGCGCGCTCGGCGGGGATCGAACCCACAACCCCCGGCTTCGGAGGCCGGTACTCTATCCATTGAGCTACGAGCGCCTTGAGGGGCGGTGTCGAGTCGCATCGATGCGACGAAATCCGTCCGCCCTGGAGCGTGGCGCATTCTACACGGCAATGGTCGGCGCCGAGGGGGAAATTCTCTGTAATTCGTCCAGCGTGTTGATATTGTCGAATGCCGTTGCTTCGTCGTCGAAATCTACGACGCAACTATCGAGTGTGGCGTGCCAGTGTTTGATTGCGCGGCCGCCGTCGGCGAGAAAGCGGGTCAGCGACGGGAGGGCTGCGGTGCGTATCAATGAGAATACCGGATGGATGTGTCCGCCACTGCGCGCGATGGCGATCTGCGCCGCGTGCCGTTGCAGCGCTTGGTGCAAACGGGAAACCAGATCGGTGGGGAGGTAGGGGGAGTCGCAAGGCGCCGTCGCCAGCAGGGAGTGTGGGACGTGCTGTAAGGCACGATGGATTCCGGCTAAGGGGCCGGCAAAGTCGGGGATGAGGTCGGCGATCACCGGGTAGCCGAATTCGCCATAGTTCGCTGCATCGCGATTGGCGTTGATGAATAGGCTATCGACTTGGGGTGCTAAGCGTTCTATGACCCATTGAACGAGCGCTTTGCCGTCGAGCGGCTGCAAGCCCTTGTTAACATAGCCCATACGCCGGCCTTGACCGCCGGCGAGAATGACTCCTGCAATATCCGTTCGCATGTTCAGCGCAATTGGCGGTAGCGCCCGCCATGAAAGATCAACGGCGGCTTTTCCTCGCTGTCGAAGTTTTCCACGCACCCGATGAAAATCAGATGGTCGCCGCCTGGATAGCGGACTTCGGTGCGGCATTCGAGCCAAGCGCAACAGCCGGGCAGCAAAGCCGTCTCGCCAGCACCGACTTTCCAGTCGAGGTCGGAAAATTTGTCGGCATGGGGTTGGGAGAAGCGTTGCGACAACTCGAGCTGATCGTCGGCGAGCACGTTGATGGCGAAATGGCTGCATTGCTCGAAGGTTTTCAGCGAGGCCGATCCCAGGCCCAGACTCCACAGCACCAGCGGCGGATACAGCGAGACCGAGGCGAAGGAGTTGATGGTGAGTCCGACCAAGCGACCGTCGCTACCGCGAGCGGTGACGACGGCGACTCCTGTGGCGTATCCTCCCAGGGTTCGGCGTAAGGCAAGAGTCTCTTCGTTGTCGAAATAGCGGGGTTTGGCGGTCATCGGGGGATCGGGTTATACGTTAGGTTCCAGGTTATTCAATTCGACCGGTGCGACCAGAGGATGGCCGCGTCCGGTGCGGCTCATGAACATCAATCCTACATGAGGTTTGCCGATGTCGGCGACGTCGAACAGGAAGGCGAAAAGATCGTCGGCGCGCGATTCCTCCACCAGCGCCACGAGTACGTCCTTTTCGCTGGCGACCAGCGAATTTCTGTGCCGGAAGGTGCTGGCGCCGATGCCCCTGGCGTGGTGCATGCTGGCCGAGAGTACGCCTTGCTCCTTCATCAGCCGGTTATGCACGGCGCGACCGCGTCCGGCGGGCATGATGCAGGTGATGGTTTTGTAGCTAAGCAATTTCATGAGTCGTATCGCGATGGTCGTGGCTGCCGAAGCGGGCGGCGATTTGATGTGGGATATACGTCGCCATTTTTTCGATGGGGGTGCTGTAGATGATGCCCATACCGGGCGTATCCAGTTTGGCGGCGACGAAGATGCGCTCGAAAATTCTGTCGGCCTGATCGTCGGGGACGACGATATAGACGATTTCTTTTTCGGCGTTGACGGTCAGACCGAGTAAGCCCAGGTGTTTTTGGCGCACTCCGGTACCGCGTCCGTGAAAAATCGTCGCGCCCTGCGCTCCGGCTTCGTGGGCGGCATGCACCACGGCGTCGGCCGCGCCGCGCTGTACGATGCAGGTGATCAACACCGCATCGGTCAGCACCAACATTTCTTGCGGATGATGTTTCATAGTTCGTTTTTGCGATCCGATTTCATTTTTACCCATATACCGACGCACAGCACCGAAACGATCGGCCCGGCGGAGGCCATGGCGAGGATGCCGAAGCCGTCGCGTGCGCCGGTGGCTTCGCCGAGTCCCACCCCCAAGGCAAGAATCAGCGGTACGGTGACCGGCCCCGTGGTGACGCCGGCGCTATCCCATGCGAGGTTGACGAATTCTTCGTTCGCCAGTACGGTCAGAGTGATGGCAATGATATAGCTCGACAGCAGCAACGCAACGATGGGCCAGTCGAACACAATACGCGCGACGCCGATCGCGGCGCCGACGCCGACGCCGAACGCGACGGTATGCACCAGCAGTCGTTTGCGAAAGGCGCCGTCCGTGAGGTTTTCGACGGTAGCGCCCATGGCGGCGAGCGCCGGTTCGGCGATGGTGGCGCCATATCCCAGTCCGAAGGCGAATATCAGCACCAAAACTACGCCGGCGGCATAGGGGTAGAGCGCTTGGGCGCTGGCGCCGCCGATGGCGAAGGGAATGCCGTTGCCGGTTTGGTCGCCTAAGGCAATCAGGCCGGCGGTGAGTCCTAGATTGAATATCGACATGCCGACAACCGAAAGCGTCACGCCATAGGCCAGCACGTTGCGATTATGCAGCTTTTGACGCAAGCCGATGCGCTGGACAAACCACAGGAATGCGGCCAGCGGAAGAATCGCTTGGACGGCGGCAAGAACTTCCGGCGCCGGCGAGGAAAGCGCCGGTACGGCGGACGCCACCGCGGGAAGTTGCGCTAGGTGAGCATTTTCCATGATATTGTGCTTGAGCGCGATGCCCAGCGTGAGTACCGCCATGACCGGGTAAAGCGAAGCGAGCGTGACGATGCCGAAGCCGGACATTGGGCTGTCGCCGCGGTCGGCGGCGGAGGCGACGCCTATCCCCAGGGCCAACACCAGCGGCACCGTTACCGGGCCGGTAGTTATTGCGCCGCAGTCCCATGCCAATCCGAGCAAGGGCGTCAATAAGGGATCGTTGGCGGCGTACAGCGTCAAGGCCAAGCATGGGATCATGGTGACGAGCACGATCGTTTTCAGCGCCCAACCCTTGATGAACCGCATCATGCCGACGGCCACGGCGAGTCCGACTCCGGCGCCGACGGCCAGCACCAAGGCGGTCGAGCGATCGTTAAGCAAGGCGTAAAGCAGCGGCGCTTCTTCTCGGGAAATGCGCGCGCCGGCCGATTTCAGTGCGCCTACCGCCGGTTCGGCAAACGTCGCCATGGCGCCGAGCGCGGCGGCGACCAGCAAGATCGTCGCGATGCCCGCTTTACGCGGCAAAGCGTAGCCGATATGTTCGCCGAAGGGCATCAAGCCGTGTTTCACGCCCTCCATAAAAAACATCAAACCGATTATTGTCATAACCACGCCGACGGCGATCGATTGGTCGTTATGGATATCTTGACGCAATAGCAGGGTCAAAAAAAGCACGATCATTGCCGCCAGCGGGAGGACGGCGCGCAGTTGATCGAAAAAGCGCACCGAAACGTAGGGCGTCAGCAAGCGATGCAAATCGATCGGGCGCAGGCGCGTGCGCGATTCTTCGGCATGGTCGATGTTGAATAGATCGCGATAGCTGATATGACGCTGCTTATGGCGCACCGCGCTGAGAAACTCGCCGTAGCGTAGCGGTTTGATCGGGGGGGGGCTCAAAATAGAGTCTCGGATTTAAGCATTTTCGGATTCAGGCGTCGAAGGCCGAGGCGCCGCCGCCTCTGCCCGAGCGATGGCGGGCGACGAAGCGGCGCAATCCCCAGGCGCCCAATCCGCCGACCAGCATAATCGCCAGCGACAATTTAACGATGTTGTCGTTTTCCGCCTGCTCGCGCAGCACCTGGACTTCGTTCTGCATCTGTAGAAATGCGGCTCTTTCCAGCGCGGCTTGCCGCTTGATTTCGCCGACTTCGTTTTCGGCGCTGGCGAGCCGGTTGGTCAGGGAGATTTGCGCTTTGATCTGTTCGTTCATCGCGTCCATCAGCCGGTCGGTCATGGCGTCGCCGCCGGGCGATGGCGCGCCCATGTTGTCGCCGACGGCAAGGGTAGGCGTCGAGGCGCTAATCACGAGTTTGTTGCGGGGTGCGGCGTTGTCCTTGACGACTTTAGCGGTCTTGGCGGCAGGTTTATCGTCGTCGTGGCTGCGCTTTGCGCTTTGCGCGGTGGGGTGAGCGGGCGGTTTGCCGGCAGCAGGAGCGGATTTCGTCGCTACGAACTTATTTGATTCGGGTAAATCCGCAGGCAGCGTCAGTTTGACGCCGGGTTTGAGCGCTCGGTCGAATTCGCCGGCGTTGTTGCCCTTGACGAATATTTTTGGATTGGCGGCGATCATGCGGCGGATAAACGCCAAGCGTTGCGGCGCGGAATCGGGGTAGCGTTGCCGCGACATCTGCCGCAATGTGGTCGGGGATGGGATCGTCAGCCCATTCGCGGCAGCGGGCTTGGGCGGCGTCGCGGCGCGAGTCGCCGTCGGACGCGGAACGACCAGCGCAGGCGGCGCGGGCGGCGTTGTCGGCGGGGGGCTGCTGGCGGGGCCGTTTGCCGCGGTGCTATCGTGCGCCGGCGGTTCGGCAAGAACGACATAACTGCGCTCGGCGGCGTCGGCGCAGCCCAGCTTCAAACGGAATTGCAGTACGGGCTGCGACACCGGGCGAGCGCCGGTAATATGCAGCGTGTTGCCGTCGATGCGCAACTGCAAAGTACGGGTATCGCTCTCGTCGCCTTCGGCGATCAGACGCCGGCATTGCGCAGGCGGCGGTTTGCCGTTCGTTTCGTACAGCGGCACAGTCAGATGCAGCGGCTTGCCGATCGCCGCCCGACCCTGTACCTCGCCCAGCTTCAAGGCGGCAGCCGGCAGCGGAGTCGCCAGCGGAATCGACGCCAGCGCGCCGACAAGCCAGCGGCGAGCGATGCGGGAAATTGGGGTGTTCATGGATGGCAGGCGCTTGGGGCTTCGAAAGCGGTTCGACGATGGCGGCTGGAACGAAGCATGAAGGTCATCCTTTAAAAGTCGGCGCTGACGGGACGGATGCCGCCACACCACCGGGAAGCGACTGGCGATCGCTAGGGTAATCGTTCTTTCCCGGCGAAACCGCCGAAATAAGCGTTCGATTTCCCGTCAGCTTTCAATCCCCGCTGCCCGTCGGCGCGTAGCGCCTATAGACAGCGGGGGCAGCGGGGGCGGCGCTCGATCAGAACATCGCTTCGTCCAAGGTCAAGGCGCTGGCGCCGCCGGCGACGATTTCCTGCGTCAGACCCGCCGCCGCCGTCATGACGTGATCGGCATAAAAGCGCGCGGTGACGATCTTTGCGCCATAGAACGGATCGTTATTGCCGGCGGCGATCCTGCTTTGCGCCACCAGTGCGGCGCGCGTCATCATCCAGCCGCCGCAGACGATCCCCGCCAGACGCAGGAAAGGCACGGCGCCGGCGGCGACGGCGCGCACCTCGGTCGCGAAGTTCTTGGCGATGTAGTCGCCGGCGGTGCGCAAGGCGGCGACGCCGTTTTCCAGCGCCGCATTGAGTGCTGCGAAATCGGCGCCGGTGTGCTGTTTCGACTCGCCCAGCGTCTGCTCGATCATCGCAATCACGCGTTGCAGCGTCGCGCCGCCTTCGCGCGCCAGCTTACGACCGATCAAGTCGTTGGCCTGGATGCCGGTGGTGCCTTCGTAGATCGTGGTGATACGCGCGTCGCGCTGATACTGCGCAGCACCGGTTTCCTCGATAAAGCCCATGCCGCCATGCACTTGCACGCCGAGGTAGGCGAGTTCGTTGCCGACTTCGGTGCTCCAGCCTTTGACGATCGGAATCATGAAATCGACGAAGGCTTGATTGGCGGCGCGCTCTTGCGTGTCGGCATGGTTTTCCGCGGCGTCGTGGGCGGCGGCGACGCTATACGCCAGCGCGCGCATCGCTTCGACCTGGCTGCGCATCAGCATCAGGTTGCGACGGATATCCGGGTGGCGGATGATCGCCACCGCCGCCGCCGAGCCTTCGATCGCGCGCGACTGGACGCGGTCGCGCGCATAGGTCACGGCCTTTTGATAGGCACGGTCGGCGATCGCCAGACCTTGAATGCCGACGCCGAAACGCGAGGCGTTCATCATGACGAACATGTACTTGAGGCCCTCGTTCTCCTTGCCGACCAGCGTGCCGATCGCGCCGCCGTGGTCGCCGAACGCCATCACGCTGGTCGGGCTGGCGTGGATGCCGAGCTTATGTTCGATCGATACGCAATAGGCGTCGTTGCGCGCGCCGAGCGTGCCGTCTGGATTGACGAGGAATTTCGGCACGACGAACAGCGAGATACCCTTGACGCCTTCGGGGGCGGTCGGGGTGCGCGCCAACACCAGATGAATGGTGTTTTCGGTCATGTCGTGGTCGCCGTAGGTGATGAAAATCTTCGAGCCGAAAATCCGATAGGTGCCGTCGTCTTGCGGCACGGCGCGCGTGCGCACCTGCGCGAGATCGGAGCCGGCTTGCGCCTCGGTGAGGTTCATGGTGCCGGTCCATGCGCCCGCGATCATTTTCGGCAGATACATCGCCTTTTGTTCGGCGCTGCCGTACAGTTCGAGCGCTTCGACCGCGCCGTTATTGAGCAGCGGGCATAGGCCGAACGACATATTCGCGGCTTGCCACATTTCCTGCACCGCCGCAGCGACGACCTTGGGCAGGCCTTGGCCGCCGTGCTCGGGATTGCCGCCGAGCGCATTCCAGCCGTTTTCGACGAACTGCGTGTAGGCGTGCTTAAACCCCTTGGGCATGGTGACGGCGTTGTTGGCCCAATGCGCGCCTTCTTCGTCGCCGCTATGGTTGAGCGGGGCGAGGATTTCGCCGGCGAATTTCGCGGCTTCGTCGAGGATCAATTCGACGTCGTCGGCGGAAACGTCCTGGTAGCCCGGCAGTTGCACGACCTTGTCGAGGCCGGCCAGCTCGTTCAAAACAAATTGCATATCCCTCAGCGGGGCGGTGTAGCTGCTCATAATTACTCCGAAATCAACGGCGAATCAAAAAAAACACCTCAAGGTCTTGTGGACGCTTGAGGCGCTTAAGCACTCGAAACTCGGTCGTAGCGAACCGAGTTTCATTTCATTGGCATTCAGCTTACAGCGCCGCGACCAGTTCGGGAACGGCGGTAAACAGATCGGCGACCAGTCCGTAGTCGGCGACCTGGAAGATCGGCGCGTCGGGGTCTTTGTTGATGGCGACGATCACGCGCGAATCTTTCATGCCGGCCAGATGCTGAATCGCGCCGGAAATGCCGACGGCGATATACAACTGGGGAGCGACGATCTTGCCGGTTTGGCCGACTTGATAATCGTTCGGCACGAAGCCCGCATCGACGGCGGCGCGCGAAGCGCCCATCGCGGCGCCGAGCTTGTCGGCCAGCGGCTCCAACACCTTGTGATAGTTTTCGCCGTTGCCCATGCCGCGACCGCCGGACACCACGATCTTGGCGGCTGCCAATTCGGGACGGGCGGACTTGGTCAGCTCGCGGCTCAAGAGTTTGGACTGGGCCAGATCGGGACCGGCGGCGATTGCGCTCACCGTGGCCGAACCGCCTTGCGCCGCCGCATCGAAGCCGGTGGTGCGCACGGTGATGACCTTGACCGCATCCGCGGACTTGACCGTCGCCAGCGCGTTGCCGGCGTAGATCGGGCGCACGAAGGTGTCGGCGGCTTTGACCTCGACGATTTCGGAAATTTGCGCTACATCGAGTAAGGCGGCGACGCGCGGCAGGGTGTTTTTGCCGTTGCTGGTGGCCGCTGCAATGATGTGCGTATAACCGGCGGCGTTGGCGTGAATCAGTGCCGCGAGGTTTTCGGCGGTTTGATCGCCGTAATGCGCCGCATCGGCGACCTTGACTTGGCTCACGCCTTGAATTTTGGCGGCGGCTTCGGCGGCGCCGCCGCAGTTGCTGCCGGCGACCAACACATGGATGTCGCCGCCGATCTTTGCCGCCGCAGTCACGGCGTTCAGGGTTGCCGCCTTCAGGCTGGCGTTATCGTGTTCAGCGAGAACGAGGATGCTCATGCGATCACCTTGGCTTCATTCTTGAGTTTATCGATCAACTGGGCGACGTCGGCCACCTTAATGCCGGCGCTGCGCTTGGGCGGCTCGGACACGTTGAGCGTGGCCAGGCGCGGAGCGACATCGATGCCGAGCGATTCGGGCGTGACGGTTTCCAGCGGTTTCTTTTTCGCCTTCATGATGTTCGGCAGCGTGGCGTAGCGCGGTTCGTTGAGGCGCAAGTCGGTGGTGACGATGGCCGGCAGCTTCAACTCCAGCGTTTCGAGACCGCCGTCGACTTCGCGCGTTACCGTGACGATGCCGTCGCCGATAACAACCTTGGAGGCGAAGGTGGCTTGCGACCAACCCAACAGCGCCGCCAGCATCTGGCCGGTTTGATTGGCGTCGTCGTCGATCGCTTGTTTGCCGAGAATGATCAGTTGCGGGGCTTCTTTGGCGGCGACGGCCTTGAGCAGCTTGGCGACGGCCAGCGGCTGCAGGTCGGCTTCGTCGGTTTGCACCAACACGGCGCGGTCGGCGCCGATCGCCATCGCCGTGCGCAGGGTTTCCTGGCAGGCGGTGGGGCCGCACGATACGGCGATGACTTCGGTCGCTTTACCGGCTTCCTTTTGGCGGATGCCTTCTTCGACGGCGATTTCGTCGAAGGGGTTCATCGACATTTTTACATTGGACAGATCAACGCCACTGCCGTCACCCTTGACGCGAACCTTGACGTTGTAATCGATTACGCGTTTGACTGGTACGAGGATTTTCAACCGAGTCTCCTTTATGCTGCAGAGCTAAAAAATGATGAGTTCCAGTGCGCTGGAACGTATCCTAATAAAATAAAACCGGCACTGCATTCCGGCACGATGCGATATTTATGCGCCGGTCTGCGCGCCTGGCGGCTACAAAAAAAACGACAACTCGTCGGTAAGAACGGTTGTCGCAACCACTATATCGCATCCTTTGGATAACATCAATAGGTAGCCCGATCCGACCGGGAGGCGACGGTCGATCGATCGTGCATGGAAAGGGGCGCCGTCGGCTGAAGCGGAATATCGCTAGGAAATATCTTTTGCATCTATCGCCGGTTCTGGCGTCAACTCGTGCTCCCACGCGGCGAGAAATTCGCGCCAATGCGCCAAGCCCGTCGCCGTCAGGGTCGAACGAACAAGGGTCAGCTCTTCGGTATATTCCATATGCGAGAGATGGCCGCGCATGCGTTGAAAGCGCAGAAACACCAGCCAGGTGTTGACGACATCGGTTTCGCAGTAGTCGCGAATCTCGTCGATGCGGCCTTCGCGCCAGGCGTTCCAGACTTCCGAGCCGTCCATGCCGAGTTTGCCGGGCAAGCCCATGAGCTTCGCCAATTGATCCAAGGGAACGCTGGCGCGCGGCTGATACAGCGCGAGCAGATCCATCAAATCGAGATGGCGCATATGATAGCGGCTGATGTAGTTATTCCATTTGAACTCTCTGGCGTTATGACCATGGCCGTCGCCCATCTCCCAGTAGCGCGATGCCGCTACGCCATGGATTAGGCCGCGATAATGCAGCACAGGTAGATCGAAGCCGCCGCCGTTCCATGAAATCAGTTGCGGGGTGAATTTTTCTATGCCGTCGAAGAAGCGTTGCACGATATCGCGCTCGTTCGACTTGGGTTCGGCCAGCGACCAAACGCGCAAGCCGTCGGCATTGCGCAAGACGCAGGAGATCGCCACCACGCGTTGCAGATGATGCGGCAAGAAGTCGCTGCCGTTTTTGGCGCGTTGCCGCTGAAACGCCAGTTCGGCAACCTCGGCGTCGGACAGCGCGGCGGGCAGGTCGTGCAAGACGCGCAGTCCGGCGCAGTCCGGGATGGTTTCGATATCGAAGACGAGCAGAGGGGTCATGGCGGGGCTAAAAGTGGAACAAAAGTCGGCGCTGGCAATACGGATACAGGGCGGATACAGGGCGGATCGCAAATCGGGTTAGAGCAATAACTCCAGCCCTTCGCGCGCCAGCAGAACTTCCGGCTCGTACTCTGCACCCGAGGGGTAATTTGCGGATGCCATTGCATTCTTCATCGCCAATTCGAGCGCGTCGTCGGTGCGTATCGGTTCATGGTGAGTGCATAACAGCTTCTTGGCCTTGAGGCGGCGCGCCCAGGCGATATTTCCTTCGAGCGTGCCGTGGCCCCAACCGACTTTCATCGGATATTCCGCCGCCGTATAGGAGCTGTCGGCGATCAGGATGTCGAGGCCGGCGAGCGCGCGGTCGAGTTGCTGGTGTTGCATTGCGACCATTTGCTGGTATTCGGCATAGCCTTCGTCCTCGGGCGCGTAAATATTGCTCCAGGGTTCGTGGTCGCCGGTAAAAAACACCGATTTGCCGTTGCAATCGATGCGGTAACCGAAGTTGAGCACCGGGTGACTCAGCAGCAAGGGGGTGAGCGTCGCGTCGCCGATGGCGATCGGTTCGTTGATCGACAGGGTTCCGTAGTCGATATTCGCGCGCATTTCCGCTTCGCGCACCGGGAAGTAGCTGTATTGCAACTGCACTTCCATGACTTGATCGATGCCGCGTCCCGAGACGATGTCGTAGGCGCCGTAGATTTTGACGCGATTGCCGGGAATGTACAGCGGCGTGAAGAACGGCAGCCCCTGAATGTGATCCCAATGTGTATGTGTCATGAAAATATGCGCCGTGACCGGCAGTTTCTTCAGTAGTTCCTGCGCCAGCGGAAAAATTCCGGTGCCGGCGTCGAGAATAATCAAGGTGTCGTCGTCGGTGCGGATTTCGATGCAGGTGGTGTTGCCGCCGTAGCGCAGGGTATGCGGGCCGGGCGCCGGAATCGAACCGCGCACTCCCCAAAAGCGAACTTTCATTTATCGTCTCCGACATGGGCGAACAGCATGGCGTCGGCGACCATCTTGTCCAGCGTGGTTAATTTGGCCACAAGTTCGGCCAGGTCGTCGCCGAAACGCTCGGGAGCGGCGATCGTTTCGGTTTCGCGCCAGGGATTGCCGCTATCGCCGATCGCGCGTAGCCGCACCACTTGGTCGGCGACGCGCAAGCAGTCCATCATCGCCGAGGGCGGGCTGTCCTGGTTATGATGATCGCGAATGCAGTCGATCAGTTCGTCGGGAAACTGCCAGCGTTTGGCGAGCAGGGCGCCGACGAAGCCATGGTCGACGCCGATGATCGCCTGTTCGGCCTGGTGCAAGGATACGCCGTGCTCGATCGAGTGCTCCAAGGCGGCGCGGAATTCCGCCGCCATGAATTGGGCGAACACCACCTTGCCGAAGTCATGCAACAGGCCGGCGATGTAACAGTCGCCCGAATCGACCTCGCCCTTGGCGAATTGCGTCGCCAGTTGTCGCGCCACGCTCGACGTCACCAAGGAGTGCAGCAGATAGCGCTGAATATCGAAACCGGCCGCATTCATGCGCGGCAGAATCCCGACGGCGGCGAAGCCCAGCGCCAGGTTTTTAATCGTATTGATGCCGAGATACACCACCGACTGACTAACCGAGGTGATCTTGTTCGGCAGGCTGTAATACGCCGAATTGATGACCTTCAGGATCTTCATTGTCATCACCGGGTCTTTTTCGATCACCGACACCAACTCTTTGGGCAGACAATTGATATTGCGCGTCAGTTCCAGAATCTTCTGGACGCTGCGCGGAAAAGCCGGCATGCGCTCGACCGCCATGCCAAGCTTCTTTTCGAGTTCGGGGGTGAGTGTG
>DATETD010000543.1:0-2815 GCA_035283885.1 Rhodocyclaceae bacterium | reverse complement strand
ATGCGATCGGCGCTGCGAGTAATATGATGATCGCCGTAGCCCATATGGAGGTCGAACGCAATTCGAGCACCGAGGCAAGCAGTTCGCTCTCCGGTATGGCGTTAATCAAAAAGAGCGGCGGCGCGCCTTCGAGTTGTAGCGGATGTATCGTCACGCGCCAATCCCCATCGGCCATCGTTATGCGACGCGTGCTCGCTGTGTTGGGCATTGTCTTGATTTGTTTGGCCAAGACGCTCAACACAGGCGAACCCAGTTCGTCGATTCGAGTAAAACGCGGCGTCGCATCCGACATTTCCGGCGCGGCGATCAAGCGATTGGCGTTTTCATGAGCGATAACCAAACCCAGAGGATGCGCCAGCACCACTTGGGTGTTCGGCGTAACTTTCTGCTGCGCTAGATGTTCGTTCAGCGTATCGAGCAAAATATCCGCGCCCACCACGCCCCGCTTATTTTGCATATGCGTGGCGATCGAAGCGCCGACGCGCCGATAGGAAAAAAGTAGATGGGGTTCGAGCTTGACTTGCCCTGGCGCCGCCATCGCTTTTTTGTACCAGTCCTGCGCGCGAGGATCGTACGTCCGCGCAAATTCGGGGCGATCTTCTTCACCCAGAATTTTCAAGGCGTCGTCGATGAATACATAACGACCGCGCACCCCACCGGCGGCATGTTCGATGCTTTGGACGATATAGCGCGTAGCATGCGGGGCTTTGAAGTTATCCCGTTCTTTATCGTTGTGCACGCGTCGAATGTAAAAGAAGTCGCCCGAGGCATATCCGACATAGAGGGAAGAAACAAGTGCCGAGCTGTCGAGCATTTTTCGCATGAAACTCAGTCTGCGTAGGCGCTCGGGTAGCGACCGACTTTCGATCAGCGCATCGTGACTGAGTACGTTAGTCGCCATTTCGGCAGGGGCGATCGATCGCTGCAATTCGCTGAAGGTTTCGCGGCTAATACGGTCGGTTAAGCCGCTTACCATCGTTTCGAGCATGTCGCGCGACAGTTTGTAGCCGATGCTGCCGATCGACCCGCCGACCAGTAGGATTAACGATAGAAATAAAATCGAGATGTGAATATGGAGCGGGAATGTGCGTTTCATCGTAAATCACCCTATTCTAACTGCGCTTGCATGCATTATGCAAATGCAAGTCTTCCGGCGGGAGTGCGGCGGCCACAACCGATCGGGCAGCCGTCGGGGCGCGATATACGCTGATAACCGGAGAAAATCGAAGCTATGCCGTGCATGGCGGATGATGGAGTTCCGTTGCTAGGCTGTCAAGGGAAAGCCAGTGCCGACTTTTCGTCGTCGATACAACGAAAGTACGATGGGTGTTATCCGCTTCTTTGCGACGTATTCCGCCGGAGGCGTTGCTCTATACTTTGGCGCACTTTCACACTCTGGAGCAAGTCGACCATGTCTTTCGTAACCAAGGTGCGCGCCATACTCGGGCTTTTGATGGCGTTGGTCATCGCGATCGCGCTGTTGGGCGTATTGGCGATGAGTAAGACGGCGGAGGTGGCGGCGTATTACCCCACGCGCTTGTTGCCGGGGGCGATGCTTGCTAAGAACGCAGAGATTCATGTGCGCCAGTACTTGATGGCGGCGACCAATGCGTCGTATCGCGCGAAAGTCGATCTGGCCGGATTGACGCGGTCAATCGATGCCGATATCGAGGCGCTGACGAAACTGAGCCGTACTAGTGTCGAGGCGGATGTGAAGCAATCGACGGCGGATGTGATCGAAAGCTGGCATGCCTTGCGCGCCTTGCGCTTGGACGCGGCCGATAGCGAAGAGAAAGCCTTGGCGATTTTCGCCAAGCTGGAGATGTCGATGAGCAATGTCGACAAGATCGTGCTGCGCCTGGCGAACGCCAGTTCGGACAAGATCCAGAATGGGATCGCAAGCATGACGCAAGGTTTGGTGGTGGTCGGCGTGGCGGCGACCTTGATTACGCTGTTTGTGGCGATATATTTGGGGCGCACCATCGCCGGTGCGATGAAAACGATGGAACGTGGCTTTGCGGGGGTGGCGAATAAGGATTTGCGGGTGCGCATGGAGGTGACGCGGCACGACGAGTTCGGCCATCTGGGCGAGAATTTCAACGCGCTGGCCGAGAGTTTGGCGCAGACCTTGCAGCGCGTGACGCGCGGTATGGCGGAAATTTCTATGCTGTCGCATGAGGTGCGCGCGGCGAGCCAGACGTTTGTGACGCGCTCCAGCCAGCAATCGTCGGATACGGCGGCGATGGCGGATGCGATGGCGCGGGTGGCCGAGACGGTGAGCCGGATTGCGGATAACGCGGCGCGTAGCGCCGACGAGGCGAAGCAGATCAGCCAGCGCGCCGAAAGTTCGCGCGGTCAAATGGATAGGACGGTGTCGACGACCGAGAGCGTGAATGCAGGAATTCGCGATATCGGCCAGCGGATTTCGAGTCTGCGCGATCGTTCGAATGCGATTTCTTCGATTACCGATGTGATACGCGGCATTGCGGATCAGACCAACCTGCTGGCGTTGAATGCGGCGATCGAGGCGGCGCGCGCGGGCGAGCAGGGGCGCGGCTTTGCGGTGGTGGCCGACGAGGTGCGCACCTTGGCGACACGTTCGGGCGACGCCACCAAGGAAATCGTTGCGGTGATCGACGCCTTGCAGCGCGAGGCGCAGGAGGCGACGAGCCAAGCGGATACTTTAATGGGCAGCGTGCAGGAAAGCCGCGATACGGTGTTGTCGGCGCAGACCAGCATCAACGGCATCATCGGCGCGGTGACCGAGATGTCGGATACCATCGGCAATATCTTCGAGGCGACGCGCTCGCATTCG
>DATETD010000542.1:0-8136 GCA_035283885.1 Rhodocyclaceae bacterium | reverse complement strand
TGCTGCCCGAACCCTTTATCGACGCCGCCGAACGTCATGCCTTCATCGCCGCCGTGCATCGCTTCGACCAAGCGGGTCGCGCGATCTGGGGGCGCTTTTTCGACGCCATTCCATCCCGAACCACCCTCTCGTCAGGAGACTAAGCATGAACCTAGAAAAAGCAGTTGTCCACGAAAGACACGAAAAGCACGAAAACAATCAGAGACTTGTCCGTCCTTTGGCGATCACCCGGCGGGTGAATACGTTTTTAGTGCAACACTTTGTTTTTGTTCGTGTCTTTCGTGATTTTCGTGGATAAAAGAGGTTTTTAATATGAACGCCCCGCACTCAACCCCACCGTATGCCAATATGCCGCACCTCGCCGAAACCCATGAAATCGTCAATGTCTCGCGCGAACTGTGCGACTACGACATGTACGCCGCCGACGCCGCCTTGCAAGAAGCCGTCAAGCGCGAGGGCGCGGCCTGGGCCGAGGCCGATCTCGGCGCCTTTGGCCGACTGACCGGTTCCGCCGACTATCTGGAACAAGGCAATATCGCCAACCGCGTGCTGCCCGAATTCGACAGCCACGACCGCTTCGGCCATCGCATCGACTTGGTGAAGTTCCATCCGGCCTACCATATGTTCATGCGAACCTCGATAGAGCATGGACTGCACGCTTCGCCCTGGACCGATCCGAAACCCGGCGCGCATGTGGCGCGCGCCGCCAAGTTTTACCTGCAAGCGCAAGCCGAAGCCGGTCACGGCTGCCCGATCACGATGACGTTCGCCTCGATGCCGACTTTGCGCCAGCAACCCGATCTCGCGCAACTCTGGGCGCCGAAAGTCACCGCGCGCATCTACGACCCGCGCAACGTGCCGGTCGAACAAAAGCAAGGCGTGACCATCGGCATGGCGATGACCGAAAAACAAGGCGGCTCGGACGTGCGCACCAATAGCACACGCGCCTATCCGATCGGCACAGGCGGGCCGGGACAAGCCTATGAACTGGTCGGCCACAAGTATTTCGTTTCCGCGCCGATGTGCGACGCCTTTCTGGTGCTGGCGCAGGCGCCCGGCGGACTCTCGTGCTTCCTACTGCCGCGCTGGCGGCCCGACGGAACGAAGAATCCGATGCAGATTCAGCGCCTTAAAAAGAAAATGGGCAACGCCTCGAACGCTTCGACCGAAACCGAACTGCGCGGCGCGCTCGCCTGGATGGTCGGCGAAGAAGGTCGCGGCGTGCGCACGATTATCGAAATGGTCGGCATGACACGCTTCGACTGCATGATAGGCTCCAGCGGCGGCATGCGCATGGCGGCCTCGCAGGCGCTGCATCACTGCGCGCACCGCTCGGCCTTCGGCAAAGTGTTGAACCAACAGCCGTTAATGCAAAACGTATTGGCCGATCTGGCGCTCGAAAGCGAAGCCGCCGTCGCCTTGACGATGCGCGTCGCGCGCGCCATGGACCACCGCGCCGATGCGCATGAAGATCGGCTAGTGCGGCTCGCCACCGCCGTCGGCAAATATTGGATCTGCAAGCGCACGCCGAACCACGCCTACGAGGCGATGGAATGTATCGGCGGCAGCGGCGTCATGGAAGACAGCATGCTGCCGCGCTTGTATCGCGAAGCGCCGGTGAATGCGATCTGGGAAGGCAGCGGCAATGTGCAATGCCTAGACGTATTGCGCGCCTTGTCGAAAACCCCCGACGTGCTCGCAGCCTTCTTCGACGAAGTCGCTCAGGCCAAGGGCGGCAATGCGGCGCTGGATCGCTGGGTGGCGCGCTTACGCCAGGATTTCGGCGATCTGCGCGACTTCGAATACCGCGCGCGCGACGTGGTCGACCGTATGGCCTTGGCGCTGCAAGCCTCGCTGCTGATCCGCCACGCGCCGGCCTTCGTCGCCGACGCCTTCTGCGAGTCGCGCCTCGAACAGCTCGGACATCATAATTACGGTACCTTGCCGCGCGGCGTCGATACGGCGGCAATTATCGCGCGCGCTACGCCGATAGCGGGCTAAACGCCGAACGGGACGGCGTGGAAGCCGTCCCGCCAGCGCCGACTTTCAGTCGGATCGGATGAGCGGCGGGCGAGGAAGAAAACGTTCGTCGAAATCGAGAACGCCATGCACCGTTACGACGATAGTGCGATCCACCGTTCTATCCGCCGCCGACTCGAATTTCGACCACACCAGTGCCGCGCCAGCCTTTTCGATCTGCAGATCGAAATAACGATTACCGTCGAGATTCGCCGCCGGAAATGAAAAATAGACTTTCGGCTCGGGATGTGAAGATCGCTTCAATTTCTCGAAAAAATGTTTTCTGCGCTGGGCCGACCTCCATGAATTTAGATTGCCGCCGTCGATGAGGTAAAAGCCCAGCATCTGCCCGCCCTCTAGTCGCAACATTTGCAGGGACGATGTCTTAGGCGCACCCGTGTTCGTGCGCGTCGGATCGTAAAGCGTAATCGCGCGCTCCGGCGCCAAAGCCGCCTGCGCATACTCCGAATCGCCGGGAAGCAGATTGCCGATACGCCCGGCAGCATCGTCGATTTGAAATAGGCCGATCTCGCTATGGAGGTCTTTACGACGATCGAGCGGTTCGGGAAACTCCCCTCCTCTGGCGTGCTCTGCCCTTAACCTACTAGTAGCATACTCAGGGTCAGGGTCGCTACGGCATCGGCTGGCGGCGCGTTCGTGAGCATCGCAGAAGTCGAGAAGGCGGTCAGACCGACCTCTACGATGACCGGGCTGCTTCTTCCTATCTATTTCGTAATCCCGTTCCTCAGCATCGACATGGATATCCACAAGCCTCCCCGTTTGCCCCATAACGCGCACACTGTCAAATTCAGGGCGAGGGAATCCAAAGCGAACGTCTCTATCTGTATGCCATACACTTCCGTCCTGGCGAACCACTGCGCTAAACCGGTATCCCGCGAAAATCTGCTTTACCTGGTCTAGACGCTTCAATCGATGGACGGGAGTTGCTCGATCGCCTTTATTTGGGCACGAAGAAGCGTAAGGAAAATTCAAATCGGGTTTAAGTCTGTCGGCGCTCAAACCGATGCTCGAATTATGATTGTAGTCGTTGCCCCATCTCCATACCGTGCCATCGCGCTTCAACGCCATAACCTGGCTTGAACCGGCGGCGATATCCACGATATCGTTCACATTCGGTATGCGAAAAGGTCGCTCGACGACACGATATTCAACCGGTAACTTTTCCACCCCATGCTCTCCGCACTCCCCTAGGCCGCCCCAGGACCAGACCGCGCCGTCTTTGGTCAACGCCAGACTGGTCGTATCCGTCGCCGCTATCTTGATGACATCATGAAGATTTTCGACTCGATGCGGAACGGAGTTAAAGAGCAGATTTATTGTTTTCACATTTATCGTCGCTCGCCTGTTCTCGTAGACATCCTCCTGCCATCCCCATACGGAACCATCGTTCTTCAGCGCCAGCGCATGACGACGACCTGCCGCAATCGCCTTCACATCGTTCAGCCCGGCGACGGGGCGATCGAACCTGCGCTTCCGTCCATAATCTAGCCCATCGATAACCCAAACGCTTCCATCGCGACGCAATGCCAAGTGAAACCCACCGCCACTTTGCAAATCAATTACGTCATGCAAAATCCCGAATTGATCCGTCTTAAATTCCGCAAGCGCATCGAGCTTATTGGCCTTATATGGATCTCCTTGATTTGGCATACGCTCTATTATGGTTTTGGAATGATATATACACATTTCCAGCGAACCATTCGACCATAAAGCGACGCCAATCCATCCTTCCTGGCGACGCTCCCAGACGTCCTCCCAGCCTTTATCCATCGCACCCAACTTAAGCAAATAGGGCAATCCAGGTTTCATCGTCGGCGGCTCGCTGTGACCAAGTCGTCGCTGCAGCAGCCGCTCCTGATCGAACAACTTGCCGTCCTTGGTCAAAACTTGCTGCGGCCAGACGGTTTGCACTCCCTCGGGAAACGTAGCGATATATTGGGATGAATACCGCCAAGACATATCATCGGGTATATCGCACCATGATAAATACTTTTGCCAGTCGCGCGTATTTTCATCTTTCATGCCACATAACAGCAAATAATTTTTGAAGTCGCGCTCTTTCTCATTCTTCACACTTTTTGCATAGGCGTCCCAATAGGCGCGATCTTCCTGCGACGGTGAATCGCTGACGAGCGGTCGACGCGCTTCCAGTGCACGTTTTTCCAGTGCACGCGCTTCAAGCTGGGTTTGCCGATCAAATGCATACCAATCGTAAAGCTCCCAAGCCAACAGCACTACGCCTGCCAATATTGCAAAGCCCAAGCCCCCGCGCCATCCCGGCTTGCGGCATCGATCCAGCATTGTTTTCCCCATGCTTATGCTCCCTCTATTTGCGCGCGCCTATCCGCCGCCTATCCGTCTCGCCAGCGCCGACTTTTGCGGGTATGCAAACTCGGCGCCAACGATCCCCCTATGAATTGTGCGCCGATAGTCCGGCAACTGTCGTAACATATCGACGAGATGTAGAGCAGAATTTTTTCGATCGATCGATTTCGCCCACGGAGCGCGATTATGAACCGAGCCTTTGCCTCTTGTTTGCGCCGGAGTTTATGGAGCGTAATGCTTTTCTGCGGGATATTCGCTACGTTAGCGCATGCGGTTACCTATTCCGACAATGGCGACGGCACGGTGACCGATCCGACTAGCGGGCTGATCTGGATGCGATGCGCGGTGGGGCAGACATGGAATGGCTCAAGCTGCGCAGGGATTGCGGATACCTATACCCACGATAAGGCGATGGCGCTGGAGGGGAAACTGACTTTTGCCGCCGCCGCCGATTGGCGCGTGCCGTCGGTGCGCGAACTGCTGTCGACGGTGGATCATGCGGGCGAATATGGTGCGACGGTCAACGCGGCGGTGTTTCCCAATTCGCAAAGTTCGCATTTCTGGTCGAGTACGCTGCGTATCGGCAATTCGGGGCTCGCCTGGTTTGTCGATTTCAATGGCGGTAGCACGAGCACCGCCTTGCGCACTAAGGCCTACAACGTGCGCCTGGTGCGCGGCGGGCAGCCGTCGGGGCTGACCAGCTTGGCTAGACCCACCGCCGATTACGTTGCCAATGCCGATGGCACGGCGACGCATACACCTACGGGTTTGATGTGGAAACGCTGCGCCGAAGGTCAGGTTTGGGCGGACAACGCCTGCACCGGGGCGGCGGCGACGTATGCTTGGGAGGCGGCCAAACCATTGAGCGGCGATACGGCAGGGAAAACCGATTGGCGCTTGCCGACCATCGAAGAACTATTGACGCTGGTGGATTATTCGCAATACGCCGCCATCAACGAAACGGCGTTCCCGAACTCGGAAAATCTGTATTTATGGTCGAGTTCCTATCTTGCCAGTTATGCGGATTATGCATGGTATGTGGGTTTGAGCGCATTGGGCGAAAGCGGGACGACCAACCGCGTCAATAAATACGGCGTGCGCTTGGTGCGGGTCGCCAAGGCCGAAGACACCCCGACCTTGACCGTCGCCAAGAGCGGCGCAGGCAACGTGAAAAGTACGTTAGCGTATATCGATTGCGGCGCGACCTGCGCCGCCAAGTTCAGCCGCGGCGCGAAGGCGATCTTGGTCGCCAGCCCCGGCGTCGGAGCGAGCTGGGGCGGTGCTTGTGCAGGCGTCGGGCCGATCTGCGTACTGACGATGGATACGTCGAAGAACGTTACGGTACAGTTCGACGCAGAGGAATCGTCGTCGCTGGAGCCTGGCTGGAACCTGCTCGGCAATAGCCTGAAAAATCCAATTGTCGTTGCGGCGCTCTATGGCGATGCCGTCAATGTGAATACGGTGTGGAAGTGGAGCGCGGCGAATGCGAAGTGGTCGTTTTATACGCCAAGCATGAATGCGGCGGCCTTGCTGAGTTACGCCAACGACAAGGGCTACGCGGTGTTGAGCCAGATCGATCCAGGCGAGGGCTATTGGGTCAACGTCAGGCTGAAGCACGCGCCGCCCGCGCAATCCGGCATACCGATCGTACTCGGGGCGGCGCAGCTGATTCCCGGATGGAATTTAGTCGCCACGGGCGAGAGCCTGACGCCGGCGGCCTTCAATCAGTCGTTGACGGATCTTCTAGGCTCTCCGCCGACGCCTGGGACGATACCGATCAACCTGACAACCCTTTGGGCATGGGACGGCGTATCGTCGCGATGGTATTTTTATTCGCCTAAGCTCGAAGCCGACGGCGCGCTTGCCGCCTATATCGCCAGTAAGGGCTATCTCGATTTCAGCCAGCGCAACAAGAAACTGGGTATCGGCATGGGGTTTTGGGTGAATCGGCCTTAGCCCCTTAAGCCTTTAGCTTAGCCTTCTTCGACTTCGACAAAAGTCGGCGCTGGCGGGACGGCTCGGTATCGAGGTCTCAAGGTCTCGACGCAGGCGAGCCTCGGCTTTCACGGTATAGTGTCGCGAGCAAAACTTACGTTCCCATACCTCCACGCTCCCACGAAACCGCTATGAGACTCGCGTCGCGCTTGCTGTTGCAGACGGTGCTTCCCGCCCTGGTCATCATCGTCTTATTTCTCGGCATCGTCACGCACGAAATCAGCGATGTCCTTGAAAACACCGTTCATCGCGGGCTGACGGCGGTGGCGCAGGCGCGTCATCAGGATATCCGGGTTCATTTCGAACGCATGAAGAAAGATATCGTCGCGATGGGGTCTGCGCCGGCCGTCACTCAGGCGCTGATCGAGCTTGCCCAGGCTTACGCATCGTGCCCCCTCGGCTCGACCGCTCAGTTGCAAGCGCTTTACGGCGACGGCGCTCGCTCCGTCAATCCATCGGCCAGCGGCAAGGACGGCGGTTGCCGCAACGCCTACGATCAGGCTCACGATAAACACGATGACTTTTTCCGGCGTCGCCATGTGTCTTACGGCTGGCAGGATATGTATCTGATCGACACCCAAGCCAACGTCGTGTATTCGATCCGCAAAGGACGCGATTTCGCCGCCAATCTGGCGCATGGAGCGTGGAAAGACAGCGGCTTGGCGCGCGCGGCGACGACGGCGCTGAAAAATGCGGTCGTCGATATGCCGACGTTTGCCGACGCCGAACGCTATCGCGCGGACGACGATACTCCGGCCTTGTTTCTGGCGATCGCCATGTTCGATCCAGCCTCGGGGCAAGCGATCGGCGCGCTGGCGGTGAGGATCGCGCTCGACCAGGTCAACGAACACCTCGCTTTCAAGGCGGGCTTGGGCGAAACCGGGGAGGCGTTTTTGGTCGGCAAAGACGGCTGGATGCTGTCGAACAGTTTTTTCGATAAGGAAAGCAGCGTACTCAAACGGCAACTTAAAACCGAGGCGGTGCGGCGGGTCTTGGCGGGCGAACAAGGCAGCGACGAACTGATCGATTATCGCGGCATACCCTCCTTCATTTCCTACCTAGCGTTTCAACCGTTTAACGGCGTCATGGGCGATCAAGCGCACTGGGGCGTGATCGCCAAAACCGGCAAGGACGAAGCTTTGGTGGGCTTGTCTGCATTGCAGCATTTGCTGGTCGTCTCGGGATCTATCGTGGCGCTGCTCGCCACCTTGCTGAGTATTTTCAACGCGCGCCGACTGTTCGGCCCGGTTGCGGCGATGAGCAAGGCGTTGACGCGACTCGCCAAAGGCGAAAACGCCAGGATTCCGGGCGTGGATCGTCGCGACGAAATCGGCGAAATGGCCAAGGCAGCGCAGAAATTTCTTGAAATGTCGGAAAAGGTCGCGCACGAACGCTGGCTACGCGAAAACGTCGCCACGCTAGGCGCGGCGATGAGTCAGGAATCCAGCTTATCGGCGGCGACCGAGGTCGTACTGAGCTTTTTACGCCGCACGCTCGGCGTTCCGGTGGCGGCGCTGTATTTGCGCGACGACAGCGGCTGTTATTGCCGCGTCGGCGCGCAGGGTCTGGCGCGGCGCAACCAGGCGCAGGACAGGTTCGCGCTGGGCGAATCGATGGTCGGGCAATGCGCCCGCGATCTGCAGCCGGCCCTACTATCTCCAGTCCCCGCAGGCTTGATGGTGATTTCGACCGGACTGGCGGAATTTCCGCCGTGCGAACTGGCGCTGTATCCCATCGTTCATAAAAACGCCACTCTGGCGGTGGTCGAACTCGGTG
>DATETD010000541.1:0-4569 GCA_035283885.1 Rhodocyclaceae bacterium | reverse complement strand
GCGTCCCGGCGGCTCTCAGGCCAAAGTCGTCGCCGGCAAAAATGCACACTGCGATCCGGTCCAAGCCGACGGCAGTTATTCCTGCAAAATACCCAAAGCGTGGTCGGGCGCTATCCAGGCGACTCAAGCCGGATATTCCTACGCGCCGCGCACGTATTCGAAGGTGCTGCGCTCGATCACGGCGCAGGATATCGTCGGCAAAGCGATTTCGCCGCCGGCAACAGTCCCTGCGCCTGCCGCCATGCCGCTACCGCCGCCCGTCGCCGTCGCAACGCAAGCCACGATCGCGACGACGACAACAACGACCGTCGCCGCGAACACCGCCGCTGCGCCGCCGCCTGGCATTCGTATCGTCGGCAATCTGAGCGTCGCCAACGCCACTCTCGCCGCCGCCGGCGCTCAATGCGGCCCTGCGGACGGTCAAGGCAATTTCTCGTGCTACGCACCGTTCGGCTGGTCGGGAACCATCGCGCCGCAGAAAAAAAACTATCGCTTTTCACCCAGTTCGCTGAGTTACGAAAAGCTGAGGCAAGATCAATATAATCAGGACTTTGCGGCGATTTACGCGCCGCAGTGAATGCGTAACGACGGTAGTTCGCGACTCCCAACCACGCCGAGATCATGCCAGAAAACTCATACGCCATCGTCGCGCTTTATGTCAAGAACGCGTCCATCGAGGTTCCGCATATGGCGCGGCTGCCGCGGCTGGCGACTCGACCCGAGATCGACGTCGACTTCGGCGTCAAGACGACGACAGCATGGACAGGCCATATCGAATGCGCATTGACCGTCGTCGTGCATGCCAGGCTCGAAACGCTGACGATGTTCGTCATCGAAATCACCCAGGCCGCCATATTCGATATCAACGCCATCGCCGGCGAAGATCTGGAGCGCTTCGCGCGACAAACGGCCCCGGCGATACTGTTTCCCTACGCGCGCAAACATATTGCGGCATGGGGAATCGGCGCGGGGTTTCAGCCTATTGTCCTCGACCCTATCGATTTCGGCGCCGACGTCAAGCCGTCGACCACGCAACCCCAAGCCGTCATGGCGAATAGCGTTGCGCCGACGCCGCCGGAAGCCGTTGCGACGCCTGCCGCGAATTCGCCGCCGCACGCCGCCGACGTAGCTGTGGCCGATAAGCCCGACACGAGCGCCCAACTTGCAACGGAAGTTGGTCTTCCTGCGTCGGCCCAAGCTACCCCACCCCGCTCCCGCAACCTTCGTCGTATCGGATCGACCGCGATCGGCGTGTTGCTGCTGGGCAGCCTGGGATTCGGTCTAGGGTGGGACAATCGTCGCCCGTCTCCGCCCACCGAGGTCGTCGTCGATCCTGGCGTGGCGCAACGCCAAAAAATGGCGCAACGTGGGCGACGCATCGTCGAACTGAGTCAAGCCCGGCTCGCCGAGCAAGCCGTCGGCGCCTATAGCCTGGAATTGGGCGCCTTACCGAACATCGAAGCCGCGCCGACGCTGGAAACGCTCCAACTAGAGCGCGCACTCTTCGTCCAGATTGTCGATGGCCGTCCGCTGGTGCTTTACGGCGTCTTTCCCAACGAAACCTTGGCGCGCGACGCGGGCGCCGAGTTGCCTACCCCCTTGCCGACGCCATTGCTGGGTTTAATCGATCGACATCACCATCCTTATCCGCGCCGCATCGATGCTTATCGGCCCCGGCAGTCAGCTGCGCTGGCTCAATCGATCGACGATGCGCCCCATATTGCTCAACGAAAGTAAATGCGCATAAATCCAGCCAAGCTCCCCGGTTCTGAGCAAGGCGTGGGCTTTCGCCTTATCCAAACCTTGCAACTTTTGCTCGTCCACGACCAACAAGCCATTCAACAAAAAATTCCGCCCATCGACCATCTCGGCTTTTGCATTCATCGACGTCAACAAACCCATCGTTTCCAGATGCTTTACAAACGTCTCGGTGCGTTTAAACTGCACTTGATAGGCATTCATGAAGTTCAACGCATTCTCAAGAAAAGGAGTTTTCGTTCCATCCTCGGCAAACAACGGCTCTCCCGACTCGACATCGAACACTGCGCTCGCTTCGTCGATGCAAACGACCAAATCCGGGCCGCCGGTCTCCGCTAAAACAAACGGATAGCGACGCACAAAAGCCGGAATGTAGCGCGCATCCCACTTACCGGCGGCGTCGACAAAGACATTTTCATTGTCGCGCAACCCCAAAAGCGCGACCGGAAATATTTTCCCATCCACCCTGATAAAAACGATAGGATATTCTTTGCATGCTTCGACAAACTCCGTTCCCGTCAATAAAACCGAATTCGTTTTTGCCGAAAACATAAAATCTACCAAAGCGCCGACTCTGATTTTCTTGTGATTATCGATATTCAACGCCACAGGCTTCTCATAAAACAACAAACTAGCCATAATTTTCTCCGAAATAGGATAGATACGAAAAAGATGTTATCGAATTTTGCCAAACTGTTTTCTCTTGCGACGGCGGGCTTATGTCTGCAAGCGGCGACTCTTCCCTCGGCGCGCGCCGGCGAACCCGCTGCGCAATCGGTCAAAGTCATCGCGGTTTCGGCGCCGGCCTGGCTGCAAAGAAACGGGGTATCCTACCCTTTGGAAGCCGGCAAGGACATCGTCGAAGCGGATATCGTCTCTATCGGCGCCGGCGGCAGTGCCGTTCTCCGCCTCGATGCGAACCGTTTGATTTTACAGGAAAACAGCATATGGCGACTTCAAGAACCGACTAGCGAAAAATCCGAACTCAAGCTTGGAGCCTTGCTCGAAGGCAAAGCCGGCATCGATACGACTTCGGCTCTACCCAATTCCCCCCCCGTCAGCCTGATCTTATTCGAAGCGAGCGAGCACGTCCTGATCGAAGCAGGAACATTTGCCGGCGCGATGACAAGTTCCAAGGAGGCGACGGTCTGCCTTGCCACCGGCAAGGCGCGCTTTGGGAATACGGCGCTCTCGGGGCAAGAGGAGCTTCGCCACAATTTGCTCGCATCGAGTCCGGAGAGTCCGAGTCCGCCGTTACCGGAGCCGTCCAACTGCCTTTCGCTGGCGGCGAGCGAGCTGCAAGGACTTTGGCTGACTCAAGATGGCGGCTGGCAAGTCAACCTGCTATCCAGCACCGATGCACGCACGATCCAAAGCCTCTACACCCATTTGCGTAAGAACGGCTACGCCGTCAAAATCGATGCCGATGGCGGCGCCGAGCAAAACAACGCGCCACAACGCCTGTATCCTCAGCGCCTGTATCTTCCGGGTTTCGCCACACAGCGCAGCGCCAGCGCCATGGCGCTGCAACTCATCGGAAGATTGCCGGGCGTTAATACTCCATGGGTAACATTATCCTCTCCGCCCATCGCGGCGCTAGCGGAACCCGGCTTGCCGCGAACCGTGGCGAAACCGATCGCCGCCCATTCGCCGACGCTATCGCCTAAAAACAAAAGCGACAAAAGCGGCCCAAAAAAGACCGCTGCGCCTAAACGCTCGAAAACCGCTAAAGCCTCGACTAAAAAACGACCGCGCCGCTAATCGTTCAAGGCTGCTTCTTTTCCTCGCCCTCTTCGTCGCGCTGACGCTTCAAGGAATCGATCATATCGCCGGATAAATTGATCCCCTCTCCGCTCAAATGGAACACCGGGCTGACCATACCTATCGTTCCGCTACCGAACGTCATTTGCAGGCCGACATTGTCGGTCTTGAAAGCCACAGCGCGGAAGACATCCGCGACACTCGCCGGAACCGGCGGAACCAAGGCGCCGATTCCGCCATTCGCCGTTACCGTGGATTGCGCTACAGTGGCCGCCACCGCACTCCCCGCCATCGGATTGACTTCAGGCAACTGTAGCCAATTCAAAGGGACGCCATTCAGCATCAGCAGACCGGGAATCTTCGCAGGATCGACCGCCTCCATGGAATAACCCGGTATGGCGCCTTTGACATGCACCGAAACGCCGCTGCTGTCCTTGGCGCCTGCCTGCACCTTCAAAGCGTTCCAGGTGGAATCGGTCAGAGCCAACAGGAAGGGGGTCGAATAAGTTCCTATCGTGCCTCCCGCCAATAACTTGGCCGTGGTCGCCATAACACTGGCGTCCGATGCGCTACCGATATTTCCTCCCGCCGTCACCATAAGGTGACCCTTCAGCGAAGACGCACCGCCAAACCGAACATCGTTCGCATCGACCAGAACCACGTCCTTAGCGCTCGCAATGGTGAGATTGCCGACAAAATCGTTGGTCGCACTATCCAGTACGATGTCGTTGGCTCCCCCTGCCGCCAAGTTTGTAGCGCCGGCAATCGTCAGCGTACCCGAGTCGGTAATGGCGCCGCCTGCGACCACGGTCAGGTCTCCCGCAATTGCGCTGGAAGCCAGATCGAGTGTATTGATATCGGTAATCTGCGTCGCGCCACCCGTGAGCGTCACTGCGCCTTGGAAGTCGTTGGCTTGCGCCAAGATGATCGTTCCGGTTCCGGCGTTGATGTTTGCCGTTCCGGTCACCGTCAATGCGCCGGTTTCGGTAATGTTGCCGCTGTTCGAGCTCGCCACCAACGCTCCGGTCACCGTGCCCGTACCCAAATCCA
>DATETD010000540.1:0-4040 GCA_035283885.1 Rhodocyclaceae bacterium | reverse complement strand
CAGCGCGCAAACGGAATAAACGACTGTGTTCGGTCGATAAGGCGAACGTGCTCGACACGATGCAGCTCTGGCGCGAAGTCGTCACGGCGATCGGCAAGGAATACCCCGACGTCGAACTGTCGCATCAATACGTCGACAACGCCGCGATGCAGTTGCTGAAAAATCCCAAGCAGTTCGATGTGATCGTCACCGGCAATATGTTCGGCGATATCCTGTCGGATCAGGCCTCGATGCTGACCGGTTCGATCGGCATGCTGCCGTCGGCCTCGCTCAACGAGAAGAACTTCGGCCTCTACGAACCGATCCATGGTTCTGCGCCCGATATCGCCGACCAGGATAAGGCGAATCCTTTGGCGACGATCTTGTCGGCGGCGATGATGTTGCGCTACACTTTCGGCGAGTTCGAGGCGGCGCAACGCATCGAAACCGCCGTGCAAAAGGTGTTGGCGCAGGGGTGGCGCACCGGCGATATCGCCGCTCCGGGCGGGCGCATCGTCGGTACGCGCCAGATGGGCGATGCGGTGCTAGCGGCGCTGCAATAATAGCGCTGCAATAATTTTTACGGTTGTATGACTCGGAGATAGAGGCGAATCATGAAGCGAGTAGGCTTAGTCGGTTGGCGTGGGATGGTGGGCTCGGTGCTGATGCAGCGCATGCGCGAAGAGAACGATTTCGATGCGTTCGATCCGGTGTTTTTTACGACCTCGAATCCCGGCGGGGTTGCGCCGGCGTGCGGCAAGGAGCCGGCGTCGATTCCGGCGTTGAAGGCGGCGAACGATATCGACGAACTCAAGAAACTCGACATTATCGTGACCTGTCAGGGCGGCGATTACACCAGCGAAATTTTCCCGCGTCTGCGTGCGGCGGGGTGGCAAGGTCATTGGATCGACGCGGCGTCGACCTTACGCATGAAAGACGATGCGGTGATCGTTCTCGATCCGGTCAATCTCGACGTGATTCAGACCCATTTGGCGCTTGGCGGCCGTAACTGGATCGGCGGCAATTGCACCGTCAGTTTGATGCTGATGGCGTTGGGCGGCTTGTTTAAGGCCGATCTGATCGAGTGGATGACGTCGATGACCTATCAGGCCGCGTAGGGCGCGGGTGCGCAAAACATGCGCGAACTGTTGTCGCAAATGGGCACGGCCTATGGCGAAACGCAGGCGTTGCTGCAAGACCCGTCCTCGGCGATACTCGATATCGACCGTAAGCTGACCGCGCTGATGCGTGACGGGCGCATGCCGACCGAACAGTTCGGCGTGCCGCTGGCTGGATCCTTGATTCCGTGGATCGATAAAGATCTCGGCAACGGTCAGAGTCGCGAGGAATGGAAAGGCCAGGCCGAAACCAACAAGATTCTCGGTAAGGACGCTGCCGCGACGATTCCGGTCGATGGCTTGTGCGTGCGCATCGGCGCGATGCGCTGCCATTCGCAAGCGCTGACGATCAAGCTCAAAAAGGACGTGCCGCTCGCCGAGATCGAAACGATGTTGGCGACGCATAATTCCTGGGTCAAAGTCGTGCCGAATACGCGCGAGGCGTCGATTGAAGATCTGACGCCGACGGCGGTTTCCGGCAATTTGACCGTGCCGGTCGGACGCTTGCGCAAGCTGGCGATGGGGCCGGAGTACCTTTCGGCGTTCACCGTCGGCGACCAGTTGTTATGGGGCGCCGCCGAACCCTTGCGCCGCATGTTGCGTATACTGCTGCCGTAGCGACTTGGCCTTCGGGGCTTCGTGGTTTCGATTGCACTCAACGAGGGATCGTTTTTCATGTCGAAGTCTTGGGGGATGTTCTTGTAGCCGCTTTTCTTACTTTTTTGCCGTCTATTCCCACTTGCATCCTTATGCGTCTGATGCTATTTTCGCCAAGTCGATGAAAAATTGCGTGTAATTGTCTTTGTATTGAGCGTAAACAGACGCTGGACAGGCTGCAACGGAGGTTTTCTCCGAAACGTGCAGATAGTTGCATTGAAAATAGAGTGCTGAAACTTTCGTACAAACTTTAATTGAAGCTCTGCAGGGAGAGATCGTGCCCAATAACGATAAGCGAAACCGGTTTACAAAAATGAAGGCGACCGCCTTGGCGGTGGCGATGGCAGCTTTGCCGCTCGCGGCGACGTCGCCCCATGTCCATGCTGCGGGCTTGGGGAAGATTGTGGTGTATTCCGCGTTGGGGCAGCCTTTGCGAGCGGAGTTGGAAGTTTCCGCCAATCGCGACGAAGCGCAGTCCTTGATCGCCAAAGTCGCCTCGCCCGACGCGTTTCGCGCGGCCGGCATCGATTACGCTCCGGCCTTGGTCAACCTGCATTTTTCGCGCGAATTGAAGGAGCGCGGCGGACGGCGTTATATCGAGATATCTTCGGATCGTCCGCTCAACGAGCCGTTCGTCGATATGCTGATCGAACTGAGTTGGGCTTCGGGACGTTTGGTGCGGGAATATACCTTCTTGCTCGATCCCCCCGATGCGCCTGCCAAAACTGCGCCTGCGGCGGCGGCGGCGATTGCGCCGCCGGAAACCCGCCAGCCGCGTGCAGCCGAAACGCCTCCTGTGGCCGAAACTCGACCGGTGGCGCCCAGGCCCGCAGTGTCGGTAACGCTGGCGCCGCCATCGCCCGAGCGTGTTCCCGCCAAAGCGCCGACGTCGGCGACAGGACGGACCCATACGGTGGCGGTCGGCGAGACCTTGCATAAGGTTGCCGCCGCCACGCCGCTCGAAGGCGTGAGCCTCGATCAGATGTTGGTGGCCTTGTTCCGCGGCAACCGCGAGGCTTTCGATGGCGATAACATGAATCGCCTCAAGGCGGGCAAGATACTGTCGATTCCGGACGCCGAGACCGCCAACAAGGCGACGCCCAGTCAGGCGCGCGCCGAAGTGTTGGCGCAAGCGGCCGATTTCAATGCCTATCGCAAAAAACTGGCGGGAATGGCGGCTGCCGCTCCGGTGAGCGAGACGAGGCCGACTCAGGCGGCGAGCGGGAAAATCGCTCCCAAGGTCGAAGACAAGATGCTTGCGACGCCCGGCAAGGACAAACTCGAAGTCTCGCGTTCCGAACCTGTCAAAGATGCGAACAGCAAGGTGTTGCAAGGGCGCGTTTCATCGCTCGAAGAAGATCTGGTGTCTCGCGATCGCGCGCTGAAAGACGCCAGCAATCGGATTGTCGAGCTGGAGAAAAACCTCAAGGAACTCAGGAAACTGGCCGAGATCAAGAACCAAGCCGGCGCCGAATTGCAACAGCAAGCGCAAGCCGCGAAGCCCGCGGCGCCTGCCGCATCTCCTCCGGTTCCTCCTGCTCCGGCGGCTGCGGTGACCACGTCGTCGATAGTTGCGGTCACGGAGACTACGCTCGCTGCCGTGACGACATCGACTGTGGTTCCAGTGGCTGCTGCGCCTATCGCCGAGCCGCCTAAACCTGCAGAAGCTCAACCGCCTGCGCCGCGACCGCCTGCCAAACCCGTGCAGATGCCCGAACCCGAGCCCGAAGAGCCTAGCTTCCTCGAAGCGAACGGGATGATTTTGGGCGGTGCGGCGCTGGCCGCTTTGCTCGGCGGTTTAGGTTTTGCGACCTATCGTCGCAAGCGTCACGAAGCTTGGGCGGCCGAACCGATTATCGTCGAAACCGATATGTCGGCGAATTCGGTGTTCGATTCGACGTCGATCGCTCCGCCGCCGAGCGAACAGGAAGCCAGTCAGTTCAGCTCCACCGGCGCTTCGATGGCGAATGTGGTCGAGACGATGGATCCGGTCACCGAGGCGGACACCTTCCTGGCCTTTGGGCGGGATGCGCAAGCCGAAGAGATCTTGCTCGAAGCGCGTAAAGCCGATCCTCAGCGTCTGGCGATTCATATGAAGTTGCTCGACATCTATTATGGACGCAAGAGCGTGCAAGCGTTTGCCGATGTCGCCAAGCAGGTGCATGAGTTGACCGGCGGCAAGGGTTCCGATTGGGATAAGGCGGCGGCGATGGGCGCATTACTCGACCCGAGCAATGCCTTGTATGGCGCCGCAGGTCAGGAAGAACACGCCGCTACGCCGCCGCC
>DATETD010000539.1:0-20163 GCA_035283885.1 Rhodocyclaceae bacterium | reverse complement strand
GGCCATACGCGGCGAAACCGTCGCCGACGCCCACACAGCCGCCTGCGCTTGCAAAAGTCGGCGCTGGCGCGACGGATGGCGCCACGCACACCGCCGCCATGCGTTCGACGACGGTTGCGCCGACCCGTTCGTAAGCGGCGCAATACACTTCGTTCATCCGCGCGTCTAGGCACGTCCACACGCGGGTCTCGCCCGAGGCCAGCGCCAGCGCCGCCAACGTGGAGATCGCCACCACCGGTCGATCCAGACCGAAGGCCAGCCCTTGCGCGATGCCGCAGGCCAGACGCAAGCCGGTGAATCCGCCGGGCCCGGCGCCGAAGGCGACGCCATCGAGTTGCGCCATGCCGATTCCCGCCTCGACCAGCAGCTCATACACCCAAGGCAAGAGTCGCTCCGAACCGCCATTGGGCAGGATGGCGGCGCGCTCGACGATGGCGCCGTCCTGCCAAAGCGCTACGGATAACTGCCGCGTTGCGGTTTCGAGAGCCAGAAGGCGCATGGATGTAGGGTGGGGAGTGTAAGCGATGCAAAGGCGGCGCAGTTTATCAGCTAGGGTGCTGGATGCCGATGCAGAAAATTGTGCGCCCATCCGTAAGCAGGCTGGACGCTCGGGTAAAATCCGCCGCCCACGCCCTCATAGCTCAGTGGATAGAGCACATTCCTCCTAAGAATGGGGTCGCACGTTCGATTCGTGCTGAGGGCGCCACGGACTTCGGACTTAAGGGTCTTTGCGCGCGGGCAGGCTGGCGCGTAGCGTCAGCAGCGCAGCGCGGAATGCTGCGGGATGGACCGGGTCGGCAGCGAGTCGTTCGAGTTCGGCGCAATGTCTGCGTATTTCGCGGTTGCGCTCCCGTTCGGTTTGCCGCCACGCTAGCGCCCGTTCGATAACGCGATGGCGTCGCGCTTGGTCGTCGTCCGGCCCGAAGTCGAGATCGCGGCTGCGCAACAGCAATCGCGACAGCCCGGCGAGAATTCCGTTCACGTAGTTGACCCAAATCCGGTCGGCCAACAACAGCGCGATCAGATTGATGCCCACCAAGGCGGCGAGAATTTGCAGCGATTCTTTCAGCAAGGCGGCGAACATCGTCGGTTGCCCTTGAAGATGGACGCGGTAGAGATTGGCGTCGACGATCGCGTTCAGATCGAAATACAACACCGCACCCGCAGCGCACAGTATCAGCATTTCGAGGATGACCAAGGCGATCAGCAACCATTTTTGCAGGGCATGGTCGATGTAGTGGATTTTGCGGCGGTGATCGCGCGTGGCGGCTGGGTTCATATATCGTGACATTCGTAACATAAGGTCGAGCCGACTTTCGGCGTCACCAGCTTGCCATGCTGCTTGCTGTAGCCTTCGTGACAGGAAACGCAGCTTACCAGGCCGCCGGGCAGCAGTATTCGTTTGGAAAGCTGCCGCGCCGGGCGATAGCCGCCGAATTTGACGGCGTCGGCATAGTTGGCGCCGATCGGGTGATTGGTCGAACTCACGCCGTGACGCACGACACTGTTGCGGTCGATACTGGTGGGGTTATCGCCTTTGTTGCCGTGACAGTCCATGCACTGGCGCGAGTAGCTGTCGAGCTTGAGTGCGGGAGCATCGCCGCCGGCGTCCAAATGGCCCGAGGCAGTGACGGAATTGCCTTGATCTTTCATGCGCGAGAAGAACGCCGCTTCGTGACACGTCAAGCACAGTTCGCGCCCGCGCCGCTTGCCGCGCAATAAACCCGGAGTTTTGCCATGAATATCGTGACAGGTGCTACAGGTCAGATCGCCCTTCCAGTCGAGCGGATAGTCGGCGGGAGGACGATTCTTAGGCGCGAAGCCGCTGGGATGGCTGACCTGGGTGGCTTTGGGATGGCAGTTTTGGCACAGGACTTCTTGGCTGGCGATCAGCAGATGCGCTTGATCGGGCTTGTCCAGCGACTCGGGCTTGGCCGCCAGATGGCAGTTTTGGCACGGGGTTTTCGCCGGATGAACACCCGTCTCGGGCGCGGCAATCAGCCAGCCGGCGGTCGATAATGCGGCCAGCAGCAACAGCGCCAGCAGCGCCGTCAGCGGCGTCGCGAGGGATCGCTTAGACGCGGACACGTTCGGCCTGCCGTTTCAAGCGTGCACTGGCTTGAGGAAACCCTTCCGGCTCAAGCGCGCCGCTATCGAGTTTGCGTAAAATGCGGTCGATTTCGTTGCGTAGCCCGGCGTAGTGATCGGACACGGCGGCGATCGCATCGGCCAATTGTCGGGTTTCGCGTTGCAGTTCGTCGTCTTCGCGAATCGGAATCGGGCGCGTGGGGCCTTGAGCGATCGAGGTTTCGAGGTTGCGCGAGAAGCGAAACAGCGGTCCGGCAATACGCAAACTACTGTAGAGGGCGATCAGCCAAGTGATCACTGCGGTAAACGCCAATAGAAAACAGCCACCGATCAGCAAGGTCGGCCCAAGGTATTGCTGGGCGACACTGTGCGATTGGATCAACTGGTGATAACTTGCGCCCGAAGTGTCGGTAAGCGCGTACAATACAATGGCAAGTCCGGTCGCCGCCAGCGCGCCGACCGAGAGCGCGATTTTGGCGACCCAGCGCAAATGGCTCAGGATCGCGGGACGTTTGGAATCGGTAGACAGACTCATCATGGAGATCGGTAAGCGATGTGGGGATACGGATGAAGAGATTGCGTCGATTATTGCAGAGAACCGTCGACTTTTTCCTTACGGAGAGTAGGTTTCGTCGTCGGCACGCCCCCAAAGCCGCACCGAATGCGAGATAAAGACGTGAAGTCGGCAATGACTTTCATTACGCTAACCATGGCTATTTTTACCGGAGTGTTCTGGCGTTCTTCGAAGTTCGTGTGCCGCAGCCTAGCGGCGCGCATGCGCGAAATGACGCGAACCGAGGTCGAAATCGGCGTGCTCAAGCTGTCGCTACGCCATGGGCGCGGGGTGCTGCACGATGTTTTCATCGGCAATCCGAGCGGTTTTCAGACCGACTACGCCATGAAGGTGACGACGCTGAAGATCGATGTCGATATGAAGACCGTGTTCGAGGACACGATCCATATCCGCCGGATTGCGATTGTCGAACCGGACATCATTTACGAGAAATGCGATGCAGTCGGCAATTTCCAGGCGATCCAAAAGAATATCGCGGAGTATTTGAGCAATGCGGCGTCCGGCAAGGTAAAGACGCCGAGTCGGCGCAAACTGATCGTCGACGAATTCGTCATCGACAATGCGCGCTTGCAGGCCTGTGTGCCGTTTACCAACGGCAAAATCGTCGGTGTTCCGCTGTCCGATATCGTGTTGCGCAATATCGGTGTGGAAGAAGGGGGCATCAGCCCCGGAGAACTCGGGCAGCAACTGGCGGCGGTGTTGGCGACCCGCTTGACGGCGGCGGTGCTGATGAAAACCACCGGCGAAGCCTTGGATAAGGCGACTTCGCTGTTGCGCGGCCTGCTGAAATAATGCTCCTACGGGTGCTTATGCCGCGATAACTGCATGCCGACGGCGACGCTTTGGATTGCAGCGTAGCGCTTGGATTACAATAGACCCCATTGCGCCTTGCCGGTTGGCGTTTTGTCGTTATGTCATTTAGTTCGTTGCCTGAACCGGTTTCCCTTTCAGGGCAGGCCGATTCAGGAGATCCATTGAACACCATTCCATCCCAAACGCCCCCCGCGTCCGTCCCATCCGTCCCACCAGCGCCGACTTTTGCGCAACTCGACCTGTTGCCGGAATTGCAGCGCGCCGTCGCCGAAGCCGGTTACACCATACCGACACCGATCCAACTCCAGGCGATCCCGATTATTCTCGCCGGTCATGACGTGATGGGCGGCGCGCAAACCGGCACCGGCAAGACCGCCGGATTCACCTTGCCGCTATTGCAACGCCTGGCGCGCCATGCGAACACGTCCTCATCGCCGGCGCGCCACCCGGTGCGTGCGCTGATCTTGGCGCCGACGCGCGAGTTGGCGATCCAGGTGCATGAAAGCGTAATGACCTATAGCAAGCATCTGCCGCTGCGCTCCGCCTGCATCTATGGCGGCGTCGATATCAAGCCGCAGCTGGCGGAGTTGCGCGACGGACGCGAAATCGTCGTGGCGACGCCGGGACGCCTGCTCGACCATGTCGAACAGAAAACCGTGCATTTCGGCGCGGTGGAAATGTTGGTGCTCGACGAAGCCGACCGCATGCTCGACATGGGATTCATTCCGGATATCAAGCGCATCTTGGCGATGCTGCCCAAAGAGCGCCAAAGCCTGTTGTTCTCGGCGACCTTCTCGAATGAAATCAAGAAGTTGGCCGACACCATGCTCAAGCAGCCGCAACTGATCGAAGTCGCGCGGCGCAATGCGGTCGGCGAAAACATCGCCCATCGCGTCTATCCGGTGGCGACCGATCTGAAGCGCAGTCTGCTGGTGCATTTATTGATGCATCAAGACGCGCGCCAAGTGCTGGTGTTCGTCGGCACCAAGTTCGGCGCGAGCCGTTTAGCGGCCTATCTGGTGCGTCAAGGGATTGCCGCCGACGCGATCCATGGCGACAAGAGCCAAGTGCAGCGCAGCGAAGCGCTCGATGGCTTCAAGGCCGGCAGCGTGCGGGTGCTGGTCGCGACCGACGTGGCGGCGCGCGGCATCGATATCGACGATTTGCCGCTCGTCATCAATTACGAGTTGCCGCACACCGCCGAAGATTATGTGCATCGAATCGGACGCACCGGGCGCGCGGGTAAGCAGGGCGCCGCCACCTCGCTGTTCGCGCCCGAGGAAGCCGAGCGTCTCGCCGAGATCGAGAAACTGATCAAACGCCCGATCGAGCGTGTGGAAATCACCGGCTTTGCTGCCGAGTCCGAGCAGCGCCCGGAAATCCATGGTCACAAGCGCGAGCGCGAAGAGCGCCATCGCACGCGCGAAGAAAAATCGCACGACCGCCGTCCGCCGCCGCATTTGCCGCCGGCGGCGTCGCGCTTACCTAAACTGGATTTCGATCCCAACGTGCCCTATGTGAGCAAAACTCCCGCCCGTCAAGGCAACACGCATAGCGAAACCCATCCGGGCTTGTCGCGTCAACCCGGCGGCCTACGCCCCATGCGCCCGGTAGCGGCGTTGTTGGGCGGTTTGGGGAAAAAAGCCTGAGCAATGGAAATATCGACCCAAATACATCTGGGCGATAGCCGCGAGCAATTGCGCTTATTGCCGGATAATTCCATCGACTTGATCGTAACCTCGCCGCCCTATGCGGATCAACGTAAAAGCACCTATGGCGGTGTAAGTCATAACGAGTACGTCGATTGGTTTCTCCCTATTTCGGAGCAATTGTTGCGCGTATTGAAGCCGACGGGAACTTTTGTGCTGAATATCAAGGAAAAAGTCGTCGAGGGCGAGCGTAGCGTTTATGTGATGGAGCTGATCCTGGAAATGCGCAAGCAAGGTTGGCTATGGACGGAAGAGTTTATTTGGCACAAGAAGAACTGCTACCCCGGAAAATGGCCGAATCGGTTTCGCGATGCTTGGGAGCGGCTGCTGCAATTCAATAAGAACCGAAAATTCCATATGTACCAGGATGAAGTCATGGTGCCGATGGGAGACTGGGCGAATTCGCGCTTGAAAAAGCTTTCCGAAACCGACAAGGTGCGCGATAACTCCAAAGTGGGTAGCGGTTTCGGCAAAAATATTTCGAATTGGTTGACGAGGGATAAGGCGTACCCGACCAATGTGCTGCATTTGGCGACCGAATGCGGCAACAAAAATCACAGTGCGGCTTTCCCCGAGGAATTACCCGAATGGTTTATCAAGCTGTTTACCAAGGAATGGGACACGGTGCTCGACCCATTTATGGGGTCGGGAACGACGCTGACGGTGGCGAATCGCATGCGGCGTCATTCGATCGGCGTCGATATCGTCCCCGAGTATTGCGAAATGGTGAGGCGTAAGTTTGCGACGACTCAGTTGCAGTTATTCGAGCAACAGGCGGAATATAGCTATGAAAAAATTGATGTTTGAAGACGTTTCGCTCTATGTGGAGGAAAATATTGGAATTTTCCATAAGAAACGGATTCAAAGCCTCGATGGACTGAAATTGTCGCAGGTGCTCAAGCGGAAGAATCCCTATCTCTTTCGTGCAAAATATATGCTGACTGCCGAGCAAATCGTAAAAGGTTTGGTGGAGGCGCATATTTCCTCCAACGAAGAAACCGTTTTTGGCGATTGGCTCGAAGGCTTAGCGATCTTCATCAACAGCCAGGTTTACGGTGGACGCAAATCCGGCATCACCGGCGTCGATCTTGAGTTCGATAGCGACGGAACGCGAAATATTGTGGCGATCAAGTCGGGGCCGAATTGGGGGAATAGCTCCCAAATCGCTAAAATGATAGCGGATTTTAAGGTCGCTAAAAAGGCGCTCAGAACGAGCAATTCGCAACTGAATATCGTCGCGGTGAATGGCTGCTGCTATGGTCGGGACAACAAGCCGGATAAGGGCGATTATTTCAAATATTGCGGGCAGCGGTTTTGGCAATTCATTTCGGGCGATAGCGATCTATTCACCGAAATGATCGAACCGCTGGGAACCAAAGCCAAAGAGAAAAACGACGAATTCGTCGAATCCTATTCGAGCATGATCAATAGATTCACCAAGGAATTTGCGAACACGTTTTGCAAGGATAGCGGAGAAATCGATTGGGATTGTTTGGTGCGGTTCAACTCGGCGATTTCCGCGCCGCAATAAGCGGCTTGAAACAAGTCGCCGGACGCCGGTAAGCCGGCGTCCGGCGCGCAAGCTTTACGCCGCAGCCTGAATCGGGATGCGACGACTGTGATGCGAGATACGGTTTCTCGCATCGACATACACCAAATCGGGTTCGAATTTTTGCAGCTCGATTTCGTTCATGGTGACATAGCTGGCGATAATCAGCAGGTCTCCGGGGGCCGCGCGGCGCGCTGCAGCGCCATTGACCGAGATGGTGCCCGATCCGCGTTCGGCGCGAATCGCGTAAGTCGTGAAACGCTCGCCGTTGTTGACATTGTAAATGTCGATTTGTTGATATTCCCTAATGTCCGCCGCTTCGAGCAGATCGTCGTCGATTGCGCAGGATCCTTCATAGTGCAGTTCAGCGTGCGTCACTGTAACCCGATGGAGCTTCGACTTGAGCATCATACGTTGCATACTTGATCCTTTCCCATTCAAACCCAGCTAAAAATCCACTACATCCCAAAAATGCCTAGAGATACCGGCTCCGTCCTACCGTCGCTACCACTTTTACCATAGCACCGATCGGCTTTTTTGTACTACTTTAGATATGAACTTCCATGTTGTCGATCAGCCGCGTCGCGCCCAGACGCGCTGCCGCCAGCACCACCAACTCCGTGTCGTGCGTACTCGGCGGTAGCAAGTCGCGCATTCTACGCAAAACTACATAATCCGGCAGCCAACCGTGGGCCTGAAGCTCAGAAAAAGCGTGTTTTTCTCGCGAAACGAGGCCTGATCGGTCATTTTTCACCGACTCGACCAGCGATTTCAGTATCCGACTCAAGCGCGGCGCCTCCTGACGCTCGGCGGCGCTCAGGTAGCCGTTGCGCGAAGACAGCGCCAAACCGTCGGTGGCACGCTGCGTTTCGCTGCCGATAATTTCTATCGGCAGATTCAGTTGCGCCACCATTTGGCGGATTACGAGCCATTGCTGATAGTCTTTCTTGCCGAAGACCGCGACCTGAGGCTGGGCAATCTGAAACAGCTTCATCACCACCGTGGCGACGCCGCGAAAATGACCGGGACGGAATTCGCCTTCGAGCACATTGGCGAGCGCCGGATCGGGTTCGATATGGCAAGTTTGCGCCGTCGGATACATCTCGGCTTCGTCGGGTGCGAACAGATGGTCGACGCCCGCGGCTTCGAGTTGCGCGCAGTCGGCGGCGAAGCTGCGCGGATAGCGGTCGAAATCCTCGCCGGGGCGGAATTGCAGCCGATTGACGAAGACCGTGGCGATCGTGGCGTCGGCATGGGCGCGCGCTTGGTGCATCAGCGCGATATGGCCCGCGTGCAGGTTACCCATGGTCGGAACCAGGGCGACGCGCCCCAGTGCGGCGCGCGCGGCGCGCAAGCTGGCGATGGAGGTATGGATTTGCATAAAATCAATAGGTGTGTTCTGCGGCGGGGAAACTGCCGTCCTTGACGGCGGCGACGTAGGCGGCGACTGCCGCGTCGATGCCGGCGGCGCCCTCCATGAAATTGCGCACGAAACGTCCCTTCTTGCCGGGATAGATGCCTAGCATATCGTGCAGCACCAGCACTTGACCGTCGGTCGCCGCGCCTGCGCCGATGCCTATCGTGGCGCAGACCTTGAGTTGTTGCGTGATCTCGACGGCGAGTTGCGCCGGCACCATTTCGAGCACCATCAAGGCAGCACCGGCGTCTTCGAGCGCTTGGGCGTCGGCGCGCATCCGCGCCGCTGCGGCCTCGCCGCGCCCTTGGACGCGATAGCCGCCGAGCGCATGCACCGATTGCGGCGTCAGGCCGATATGCGCGCACACCGGGATGCCGCGCTCGACCAGGAAATGCACCGTTTCGGCCATGATGGCGCCGCCTTCGAGCTTGACCATCTCCGCACCGGCGGCCATCAGGCGCGCGGCGTTGCGGATTGCCTGCTCCTTGGATTCGCAATAGCTGCCGAACGGCATGTCGGCGAGGCACATCGAACGCTGCGTCATGTGACCGACGCATTCGGTGTGGTAGACCATATGTTCCATGGTGACCGGCAGCGTGGACGTCTTGCCTTGCAGCACGTTGCCGAGCGAATCGCCGACCAGAATGATATCGACGCCGCAACGGTCTTCGAGTGCGGCGAAACTGGCGTCGTAGCCGGTCAGCATGGCGATTTTTTCGTTTTCACGCTTCATGCGCCCCAGTTCGGGCAGCGTGATGGGCTTGTTGCTGGCGAGATAGGTCATGGCGAGCGAAAGATGAAATAGACGGCGGCAAGGATACACAAACCGGCCCAGAGAAAATCGAGTTTGAGCGGTTCGCGCATATAAAAAATGGCAAACGGAACGAACACCAGCAGGGTAATCGCTTCTTGCAGAATTTTAAGCTGCGCGATCGGCAACTCTTGATGGCCGATGCGATTGGCCGGAACCTGCAGCAGGTATTCGATCGAGGCGATTCCCCACGAAGCCAGCGCGGCCAACCACCAGGGCCGATCGTTGAGATGCTTGAGATGCGCGTACCACGCGAAAGTCATGAATACGTTGGCCGACGCCAGCAGTAAGGCGGTTTGCCAGACGATGGGGATTTGCAGCGTCATCAGGCGGCGGCGAATTGGTCGATGGCGTAGAGCGGCGCTATCGTCTGATCGGAACACGCAGCGAGCAGTTCGCGCACTGGGCCGTGGTGCGGGATCGTCAATGTCGGCGCGAGTTCGGCCAATGGCGCCAGCACGAAGGCGCGCTCGTGCAAGCGCGGATGCGGCAGCGTCAGATACGGGTCGGCGCTGAGTTTGTCGCCGTAGAGCAACAGATCCAGATCGAGGGTGCGCGGCGCGTTTTTGACGCTACGCTGCCGTCCATGGCGCTGCTCTATCGCCATCAGCGCCTGCAATAAAGTCGGCGCTGACGAGACGGTGAGGAGTTCGACCACCGCGTTGATGAAATCGGGCTGATCGCGCAAACCGATCGCGGCGGTGCGATAAAGGGACGAGGCGGCGACGAAATTCGACTGCGGCAAGCGGCGCAACTCGGCTATGGCCTGCCGCACCGTGGCGACCGGATCGCCCAGGTTCGCGCCGATGCCGATAAAGCAACGCCAACTCACGAGTTTTCTTCGCCGCCGTGCGTGGCGTTGCCGGGAGCGGCGTTGCTTCTACCACTATGGCTGCGACTGCGGCGACGTTTCTTGCGTGTCGGATCGCTAGCCGTCGGCAACAACATCGCTTCGCGTTGCGGGCTGTCGGCGGTCTGAAATTCGCCCCACCAATCGGCCACCGCCTGATCGATTTCGCCGCTGGCGGCGCGTAGCACGATAAAGTCGTAACCGGCGCGAAAACGCGGCTGCTCGAGCAAGCGGAACGGCGAACGACCGACGCGCTTCTCGAAACGCGGCTGCAAAGCCCAGATTTCCTTGATGTCGCCGATGATGCGTCGCGTAATCGCCAATTTCGAGCCTTGCACCTCAAGTACGTCGTCCATCGCCTGATAGAGCGCTGGAATCGGCATTTCGCCTCTGACTTTGCGCGTCTCCCAGGTCGCCAGCACCTCGTGCCACAGCAAGGTGGCGAACAGATAGCTCGGCGACACCGACTTACCGGTCAGCACGCGCGCATCGGTGCTTGCCAAAGACATCATGACGAATTTCTCGCCGAGTGGTTGTTCGAGAATCACGTCCAGCAAGGGCAGCAAGCCGTGATGCAGCCCCTCGTCGCGCAGCCGTTTGACGCATTCGACCGCATGGCCGGAAAACAACAGCTTGAGCATTTCGTCGAACAGCCGCGCCGCCGGCACGTTCTCCATCAACTCGGCCATCGGGCGGATCGGCGCTTTGAGCTTGGGATCGAGCGTCAGCCCGAGCTTGGCCGACAGCCGAATCGCGCGCAGCATGCGCACCGGATCTTCGCGATAACGCTGCGCCGGCTCGCCGATCATGCGCAAGGTCTTCTGCTGTAGATCGGCGACGCCATGGTGATAATCATGCACCGTTTCGTTCGTCGGATCGTAGTACAGCGCATTCACCGTAAAATCGCGCCGCGCCGCGTCTTCGGCCTGCGTGCCGAACACATTGTCGCGCAACACGCGACCGTGCTCGTCCTTGAGTGTGCTTTCGTCATGAGCGGCGCGAAACGTCGACACTTCCAAGGTCTCGCTGCCTTGCATCACATGGACGATCTGAAAACGCCGCCCGATGATGCGCGAACGGCGAAACAGCGCGCGCACCTGATCGGGCGTGGCGTTGGTGGCGATATCGTAATCCTTGGGATCGATCCCGGCGATCAAATCGCGCACCGCGCCGCCGACGACAAACGCCTGAAAGCCCGCGTTTTGCAAGGCTTCGCACGTGCGCCGCGCCCCAAGCGAAACGCTATCGCGGCAAATACCATGTTGCTCAAGGGGAATCAGCGCCGCCGTCGCGGGACGCGCAGCAGCAGGATCGGGGCGTCGAAAGACGCGACGCAGCAACTTACGAATCATGAGTTCTGCAGTGATAAACCGCTAAAACATAAAAGGGCGCAATCTTAACGGAAATTTGCGGTCGACTTGCACAAATCTGCACGACTTGCCGTGCGATGCCCGATCCGGCGCGCCTGCGCCGAGTTTCCACCCATCAATGAGAGCGATTTTGAATGACACATCGAAAGCATGGCAGGGTATTACCTTTGATCCACTTTACCATTGACAGCGACCACTCGCATGACCATAGTAACAAACATGGTCATATGAGGAGATTGAAATGCAAACCATACGGGCTTCCGAATTCAACCAAGTGCTTGGGGCTGATGGATGCTGCTGCCGCGACGGGAGAAACATGGGTGATCACCAAAAACGGCAAGCCGGTTGCCGAGTTGCGCCCGTTTTCCGGACAGCGCGTCGAAACTCCGTTCGGCCTGCACCCGACGCTCGAAATCCACAGCGACGTGGTGGCGCCGCTTGAGGCGGATCTCTGGAAGGCGCTGGCGTGATTCTCGATGCCCACGCCCTGTTATGGATGGATCGGAACGATCCGGCGCTGGGGAAGGAAGCGCGGCGACGGATCGAGTCGGTTTGGCGCTCCGGGCAACTTGCCGTGAGCGCCATCGGTTTCTGGGAAGTCGCCATGTTGGCCGACCGAGGGCGCATCGCACTGCCCATGCCGGTCACGCTGTGCATAAATCCGCCATCCGTCCCGCCAGAGCCGACTTCTACAGCAGTTTGCCGGGATTCATCCGTCCGCTGGGGTCGAGCGCCTGTTTGATCGCCTGCATGATGTCCAACTCGACCGCGCTTTTATAGCGCGTGTTCGCCTCGCGTTTGAGTTGCCCCAGGCCATGCTCGGCGGAGATCGAGCCGTCGAAACGGTGGACGACATCGTATACCGTCTGGCTGACGCGATCCGATTGGCGGATAAATTCGGCGTTTTGCGCCGCATCGGCGAACGACAGGCTGTAATGCAGGTTACCGTCGCCGATATGGCCGAAGCACACGCTGCGCACGCCGGGAAACGCGGCGCGCACGGCGGCTTCGACATGCTCGATAAATTCGGCGATCTGCGATACGGGCACCGAAATGTCGTGCTTGACGGCGACGCCTTCGCAGCGTTCGGCTTCGGAGATGTTTTCGCGCAAGCCCCAGAGCGCTTGCGCTTGCGCTTCGCTCAACGCCAGCGTCGCATCGTCGATCAGGCCGGCGCTCGTTGCGGCTTCGAGCGCGTCTTGCAAGGTTTGCAGCGCATCGTCGCGCGGGCTCGATAATTCGATCAACACATGCCAAGCGGGGCTCTGGCCTAAATGGACTAAGGGATCGCGCGCGTTCGGCAGGTGTTTCAGCACTAGATCCAAGGCGACGCGATCGACGATTTCGAACGCGTCGATGCGGTCGCCGCTACGCTCGCGCAAGAAACCGAGTAAGGCGACCGCCGCCGCCGGGTGGGCCACCGCAGTCCAGGCGGTGGCGGTTTGGCGCGGGCGCGGGAACAGCTTCAAGGTTGCGGCGGTAATCAGGCCCAGCGTGCCTTCGGCGCCGATAAAGAGATGGCGCAGATCGTAGCCGGTATTGTTTTTGCGCAAGGCGTGCAGGCCATGCCAAATTCGCCCGTCCGGCAACACCACCTCCAAGCCCAAGGTCAGGTCGCGCATCGTGCCATAGCGCAGCACCTGCACGCCGCCGGCGTTGGTGGCGAGATTGCCGCCGATGGTGGCGCTGCCTTCCGCCGCGAGCGATAGCGGGAACAGCCGGTCGGCGGCGGCGGCGGCGTGCTGCGCCGCCAACAGGGTGCAGCCGGCTTCGACCGTCATCGAATTATTGACGGCGTCGAGTGCGCGCACGCGCTGCATGCGTCGCGTCGAAATCACCACCTCGCCGCCGCAGGGGGTCGCGCCGCCGCATAAGCCGGTGTTGCCGCCTTGCGGCACGATGGCGACGCCGGCGTGGGCGCAGAGTTCGACGATGGCGGCGGCTTCTTCGGCGCCGGCGGGCAGGACGACGCAGCGCGCCTGGCCGCAATAGCGTTTGCGCCAATCGTTGCAAAACGGCGCGAGCTCGTCGGGCGAGTCCAGCACATGGCGTGCGCCGAGTAGATGGCGGAAGGAGTCGATCAAGGCGTCCATGAAGTCGTAAATTTTCGACGGAGAATGGCGGCGATTCTATTCCGTGCGTCCGCTCGCTGCTTGAACGATCGCGTTGTCGAGCTGGAGCGGCGTTTTATCGCTTATAGTGAAGCCGACGAGTCGACGGTTTTTGTAATGTGAGGGTCTTGCCATGAAAACCATAGTGCTTTTCCTGAGTTGTTTGTCGTTCGTTTCATCCTGCGCCGTCGCAGGGCGTTTGGAGCGCGTGCAGGAGGCCAAGGAGCTGCGAGTATGCATTTGGCCTGATTATTACGGCATTTCGTACCGCAATCCGCGAACCTTGCAATTGACGGGCATCGATGTCGATTTGGCGCGCGAGTTGGCCAAGGACCTGGGTGTTCAAGTGCGCTTTGTCGATAGTTCCTTCGCCAAGCTGATCGCCGACGTCGTGCAGGATCGTTGCGATATCGCGATGTTTGCTATCGGCATTACTCCGGCGCGCGCCGAGAAATTGCGGTTCACGCGTCCGCATTTGGTCAGCGATATTTACGCCATCGCCACGCGCAGCAACCGGCGCATCAAGGAGTGGGCGGATATCGACCGGCCCGGCGTGGTGGTGGCGGTGGCCAAAGGCACCTATCACGAGCCGGTGATGCGCGAGAAATTGAAGGCCGCAAGCTTTCTGGTGACCGAGACGCCGCAGGGGCGCGAGCAGGAAGTCGAATCGGGGCGCGCCGATGTGTTCATGACCGACTACCCCTTCAGCCGGCGCATGCTCGAAACCACCGATTGGGCGCGCTTGATTGCGCCGACGACGACCTATCACCTCACCTCCTATGCGTTTGCGCTGCAACCGGGCGACGATCCCTGGCATGCGCGCGTGGAGCGTTTCGTTGCGGCGATCAAAAGCGACGGTCGGCTGACGGCGGCGGCGCAACGGCATAAACTCGAAGCTATCGTCGCGCGGGATTGAGCATGCGGGCGCCTCGTCTTTCCGCTCGACGCTTGACGTTCGTGTCGGTGATGCTGGCCGTCACGGTCGGCGCCGTGCTGGCCACGGCATACTCCTTGTGGCGCTTGCGAGAGGAGACGATCCATAGCCGGTTTGTCGCCGCGTCGATGTACGCGCATGCGTTCGAGGATCATTTGACGCATAGCTTGAACGTGATCGACTTGACCTTGGCGAATATCGGCGGCGACGAGCCAACGAACCTTAGCTTGGTGGCGGCGTTGCGCCATGCGCCCTATCTACGTTCCTTGTCGCGGCTCGATGCGACGGGACGGATTGTCGCCAGTTCCGATCTGCGCAATCGCGGCAAGCGGATCGAGCGCCGCGATTTCCAGCCGCCCGGCAGCGAGCCTGTAGCCGTACTGCGCGTCGGCCTGCCTTGGAGCGGGCGCGATTTTCATGACGGAGATATAGCGATTTCGGCGGCGAACGAGCCGGGATTTATACCCCTATTGCGTGACTTGGATACTGGCGAAGGACAGTGGGCGACGATGCTCGCTTCGATGAATTCCGATTATTTTCTGAATCATTACGGTCACAATATCGCCGCCGACGTCGGGGCGGTGGAGTTGCTGCGTTACGACGGCGTGCTGATGTTTTCCACCGACGAGGCGCAGCGGCCTGGGGTGCGGCGGGATGGCGATCCGGTGGTGGCCATGGTCGCCGATGCGACGCGCGAAGAATTCGGGCATTTCGAGCAGATTCGGGGCGACGGTCGTGCGGTGCTGACGGCGTTCCGCAGCTTGAGCCGCTATCCCTTCGTGATTGCGGTGCATCTGGACAAGGAGCACGGGCTGGCCGGTTGGCGTCAGGAGGCGGCGCGTGTGGTGTTGCTAATCGCTGCGGCCCTGCTGGGAAGTTTGGCGTTGGCGTGCCTGTATTTCGTGCGTTTGGAGCGCGCCGCACGGCAGCGCGACGAGGCCGAAGCGGCGCTACGCGCCAGCGAGGAGCGGTTTCGCGCCGCGACGAATTCGGCCAGCGATGCGATCGTCAGCGTCGACGCCAATGGCGATATCGTCGCCTGGAATCCGGCGACCGAGCGTCTTTTCGGCTACGACGGCGCGGAATTGACCGGGCGCGATTTGAGCGTGCTGATCCCGCCGCGGTTTTGGCAGGACCACCGATCCGGCATGCAGCGGCTTCAGGCGGGCGGCGAATCGCATATTATGGGGCGGCTGGTCGAAGTGCTGGGGCGGCGCAAAGACGGCGGCGAGTTTCCGCTGGAGCTTTCGTTGGCGCAGTGGAGCACCGCCGAGGGGCGGTTCTATACCGGCACGATGCGCGATATTACTCAACGCAAACAGCAGGAGGAGCGGATTCGCGCGCTGCTGGCCGAACTCGAAACCATCTTCAAGAACGCCTTGGTCGGCATCGCACATCTCAACAATCGTTGCATCGTCACCTGCAACCGGCGTTTCGAGGAAATTTTCGGTTACGAGTCGGGCGAATTGATCGGCGCCTCGACCGAGCGGCTATGCGACTCGCCCGAAGCTTTTGTCGCATTCGGCGAGCACGCCTACCGCGCTATTGCCGACAGTGGCCGCTATAGCGAAGAAATCCGACTCAAGCGCAAGGACGGTAGTTTTTTTTGGGGTGCGCTGACCGGATGCGCGATCGATCCGGCCTGCGAGGTCGGCGGCAGCATCTGGATTTGCGCCGATATCTCGGAGCGCCGTCAAGCCGAGCAGGAGAGCAACAAACTGTTGCGCGCGGTGGAGCAAAGTCCGGTGACGATACTCATCGTCGATCGCGACGGCTTGATCGAGTATGTCAATCCGCGCTTCACTCAGATTACGGGATATACGCGCGAAGAAGCGATGGGGCGGACGCCGCGGATTCTGCAGTCGGGACTGACCTCGCCGGAGGTCTACGACGATCTTTGGCGCACCATCTTCGGCGGCAAGATGTGGCGCGGCGTGTTGCGCAACAAGCGCAAGACCGGCGAGTTGATCTGGGAGAACGTGTCGATTTCGCCGATTTTCGACGACAATGGCGCGATTACGCATTTTGTCGGCGTCGAGGAGGACGTCAGCGAGCGGATACGCGTGCAGCAGCAACTCGAAGATCACCAAGCCCAGCTCGAAGAAACGGTGAGGCGGCGCACGGCGGAATTGACCGAGGCCTTGGACGCCGCAAAAGTCGCCGACCGCACTAAAGACGCCTTCCTCGCCAACGTCAGCCACGAACTGCGCACGCCCTTAAGCGCGGTGATCGGCCTGTCGGGTCTGGCGCGGCGTCTCGGCAGCGATCCCCGCCAGCGCGATTATTTGGATAAAGTCATGCAGGCCGGTAAGATGCTCTCCAGTTTGATCAACGACTTGCTCGATCTATCGAAAATTGCCGCCGGGCGTATGGAGTTCGAGTCCAAGACCTTCGGTCTGCGCGAGCTGTTGCGGCGAAATTACGCGGTAATGTCCTATAAGGCCGAGGAGACCGGGCTGGAGTTGATCGAAAACATCGACGACGAGACGCCGGATATCCTGGTCGGCGATAGCTTGCGGCTGGAGCAGATCCTGCTGAACCTGATCGGCAACGCGATCAAATTCACCGCCAAAGGGCGGGTCGAAGTCCGCGTCGGCGTGCACGCGCGCGAGGAGCGTCGCGTCGCGCTGAAGATCGAGGTCGAAGACTCGGGCGTAGGCATGAGCGCAGAGGATATCGCCCATTTGTTTCAACCTTTCTCTCAGGCCGACCCCTCGATCGGTCGCAAATATGGCGGCACCGGACTCGGTCTGTCGATCTGCAAGCGACTGGCGCAGATGATGGATGGCGATATCGACGTCGTCAGCCGCGAAGGTCGGGGATCCACCTTCCATGTCGTGCTCCGGCTGGGATTGGGACAGGCCGTCGATATGACGTCGGAGGTTGGCGAGGCCGAACAGGCGACGATGCGTTATCGCGATGCGCAGGTGCTGGTGGTCGACGATCAGCCCTTCAATCGCGAAGTGGTCGCCGGCCTGCTCGAAGTGGTCGGCATTACGGCGCATATGGCCGGCAATGGCCGCGAGGCGCTGGAGATTCTGGATCGAGCCGGCCCGACGGCGTTCGACCTGGTGCTGATGGACATTCGGATGCCGGTCATGGATGGACTGAGCGCCACGCGCGAATTGCGAATGCGCCCAGGCTACGCCGAGCTGCCTATCATTGCCATCACCGCGCATAATATGGCGCACGAAAGCGAAATCGGTCGGGACGCCGGCATGAACGACCAAATCGGCAAGCCCTTCGACGACAAGAGTTTCCATCGTATGCTGATCAAATGGATCGACCGCCGCAAGCACGTCGCGACGCGCGCATCCTCGAATCGACCTGCGATGGCCGCAGTTACCGCTGTTGCCGCGCCGCCAAGCGAGTTGCCGTCGTTGCACGGGGTCGATATGGAGGCCGGTCTGGCGCGGCTGGTCGGCGATCGGGCGCGCTACCGGCATTGGCTGGTCAACTGGGCCGGCGAAGCTCCGGCATATTTACAGCAGATACGTCGGCATATGGACGACCGGCAAGAGGATCAAGCCGGCCTAATCGCTCACACGCTGAAAGGCAGCGCCGGTTTGCTCGGCATGGGCGAATTGCAGGCGCTGGCCGCCGCGCTCGAAGCCGCCTTGGAGAACGGCGAAGCGGCGGAGCGACAACTCGCCGACTTGCAACAGGCCATCGGCGCGATGTGCGCGCAAATCGCGCAGGCCTTCGACCTAAGCGCCGCCGCGGCTCAGTAGCCGTGCCGTAGCCGTCTCGCCAGCGCCGACTTTTAGTGCGCCGTTTCGAGACGAAAGTCGATAGCGTCCGGTTTTTGATGACGTACGTCGCGTCCTTGCACCAGATAGACCACATATTGCGAAATATTCTTGGCGTGATCGCCGATGCGTTCGATCGCGCGGGCGATAAACAGCAGGTCGAGCGAACTGGAGATGGTGCGCGGGTCTTCCATCATAAAGGTGATCAACTGGCGCATCGCCGCTTTGAAGCTGTCATCGACTTCGCGATCCTGACGCACGACGTCCGCCGATAGATTGGCGTCCATGCGCGCGAAGCTGTCGAGCGCTTTTCGGATCATGATCAGCGCGATTTGCGCCGGCGCCTGCAAGTCGATGCGCGGCACGGCGCGCGGATCGCCGCTATGGATGGCTTGGGCCATTTTGCAGATTTTCTTGGCTTCGTCGCCGATGCGTTCGAGATCGTTGATGATTCTGATCACGGTCATCACCATGCGCAAGTCGATGGCGGCGGGCTGGCGTTTGGCGATGACGTAAGTGCAGGCTTCGTCCAACTCGACTTCGAGCGTATTCACCAAGGCGTCGTTGGCGATGACTTGATTCAGTAGCGTCGCATCGCCGGATTCGAGTCCCTCCATGGCGCGCGCGAACTGCTGCTCCACCAGGCCGCCCATTTTGAGCACGCGGCTACGCAGGCTTTCGAGATCGGTGTCGAATTGCTTGACGATATGTTGTTGCGGCATGCGCCTCTCCTCGGTCCAAGCTGCGCACTATAACCGCCGACTTTGCCATTCCTAAGCACGAACTAAGGCGCAGAGGGCAAGCAGTTCTCGTGCGATTTTTCTTGACCTACGGGCGGTTTTCATTAGAATGACTTTCCAGTCATTAACAAGAAGGGCATTACGTGGAGGCTTCCTCATCTCAATCGCCGGCGCAGCGGCAGCGGCGCAAGGAAGCGCGACCGGCCGAAATGATCGCGGCGGCCTTGGAGTTGTTTGTCGAAAAGGGGTTTGCGGCGACGCGCATGGACGCTATCGCCGCGCGCGCCGGCGTGGTTAAGGGAACGCTGTATCTGTATTTCGATAGCAAGGAAACCTTGTTTCGGGAGGCGATTCAGCGCACGCTGACGCCGATTCTCAAGGATTTGGCGCAAATGATCGATACGTTCGAAGGCAGCAGCGCCGATTTGTTGCGCGCGCTGTTGAATGCCTGGTGGCGGTTGATCGGCAGCACGACCTTGGGCGGTTTGCCCAAGCTGATGATCAGCGAATCGCGCAATTTTCCCGAGTTGGCGACGTACTATGTCGAAACGGTGATTTTGCCGGGGCGCGATTTGCTGCGGCGCAGCTTGCAGCGCGGCGTCGCCAGCGGCGAGTTTCGCACCATCGATATCGAAACCTCGATCGATGTGCTGATCGCGCCGGTGATTATGTTGGTGGTTTGGCGTTATTCGCTCGGCGCGTGCACTACGGATGCGCGCATGAGCGATCCGCAAACTTATCTCGCCGTCTTGCTCGATTTGAATTTGGCCGGCTTGCTCAAGCGGCCATGAGTCTTATTTTTTCTCGTCCATCGTGGGAGGCGTCGCCGTGAAAATTTGGAGTGGCTTACTTGCTGTCGTTATCCTTGCCGCGTGTAGCGAGCCGCCGCCGCCGGCGATTCCGCCTAAGGTGGTGCGGGTGTTGAAAGTCGGCGTCGGCGAGACGGAGGATTTGCGCGTCGATGTGCGCGTTTATGCCGCCGAAGTGCGCGCGCGCCTGGAGAGCAATCTCGGTTTTCGCGTGCCGGGTAAGCTGGTGGCGCGCTTGGTAGACACCGGGGCGGCGGTCAAGACCGGGCAAGTGCTCGCGCGGCTCGATGCGAGCGATGCCGGCTTGCAATTGGCTCAGGCCGAGGCGCAGCGCGATCTGGCCGAGGCGGAGTTGCGGCGTTATCGCGATCTGAGAAACAAGGGTTTCGTCAGCCAGTCGGCCTTGGATGCGCGCCAAACCGCGCTGACGGCGGCGCGCGCTCAGGCCGCTTTGACTAAAAACCAGAGCGGATATACGAATTTGCTCGCCGATCGCAATGGGGTGATTGCGGCGGTGGCGGCGGAGCCGGGGCAGGTGTTGACCGTGGGTCAAACGGTGCTGCGCTTGTCGGCGGACGGGGAACGCGAAGTTGTCTTCAGCATCCCCGAAAGCGAAATCGCGCAGTTCAAACCCGGCAT
>DATETD010000538.1:0-6045 GCA_035283885.1 Rhodocyclaceae bacterium | reverse complement strand
CAACGAAGCCGAAGCGCGCCGCTTCAGTCGCTTTCGCGATCAAGGACATACGCCGGGCACGATGACGATACGCCGCGAGGGCCCGAATCCCGATTATCCGCGCACGCTGGATCTACGCCGCGCGGCGGAGCCTTGGATGGCGCAGGATTGACGCGTCCGTCCCGTCGGCGCCGAACTCCAAAACTCGGCGCTGGCGAGACGGCAACTCAAACTGCGCGACTCAAAATCCATACGGCCGATACAGCCACTCCTTAACCACCGCCGCATCGCGATCCGGTAGGTAGTGAAATCCGGCTTGCACGTCGTCGATCACCGCATCCGCCAGCGCGTGCGGCGCGCTTTTGGTGGTCAGCATATGAAAAAACCACGCCATCGGATAGCCGACCGCCTTGTCGTAACGCGCTAGCGCCTCGTGCAGCGCCAAACCTTGCGCGCCGAAGGCCGCGGCGAATTTCGGCGGCGCGCCATTCAGCGCCGCCACTGGCGTGGCGTACAAAATGGTCTGACGATAGCGATCCAGATGTTCGCGCACCGCAAGCGCCCAGTGATTGGAAAACTGCGCGGCGCCGCCGGCGCTGCTGTGCTCCCAGGCGGCGATAAAGCGATGAATCGGTTGCGGATCGGGCTTTTGCGCACGCATACGCGCGAGAAATTCGCCGACCGGCGTCAGGCGGCGCAGCTTGAGAAACGGCGCGCCCAGCGGCTCGAACGCCGCGCATGCGCCGCCGTCGCCGCGCGGGTCGACCAACTCTTCGATACCGGAAGGCGCGACTTCGCCGTCGAACAATTCATGGCAAACGACCTCCTGCAATTCCTCGATTTCGAGCTGCACGAAATCGACGGCCTCCGGCCCGGTGGAGGCGACGAAATAATGAGTGCGACCGGTCGAGCGCGTCGCGCGCAAACCCTGCCCGGCATACGCCGCACATAGAGTCGCCATATCGTCGTCATGCGCGGCGAGCTCGGCTTCGACCCAGGTTTCGAGATCGTCGGCGATGTGCGCGCGATGCGCATCGACGATGCCGCCCAGGCGATACCAACCGCCGCGCGCTAAGGTTTCGCGAAAACTCAGATCGGGCGCGAGCGCCGCCAGTTCGCGCGCCACTACCGCCGGGCCGACCGTTGCGGGGAGCTGCGCGCAAAGTTGAGCGATCCGGCGCGCCAATTCGTCCCAATGAGGATATGTCGTCATAGTAAATTCTCCGCTAGGTTATTCCGTGTCGCCACGCTGTAAGCGCTCCCAAGCGACCTGGCGTACATCGAGTTCGGGGTCGTCGAGGCAGATGCCGATCGACTCCAAGGGCGCGCGCCGCACCGCCGCCAAGCGCACCAGCCAATCGGTGTCGCCGAGTAGGCGTTGCGCGTCGTGCGGCAAGGCGCGCTCGGCGACAATGCGTCGCACTTCGGCTTCGACGTCGTCGACCAAGCGACTCAGCGCAAACGGCGGCAGCCGACTGGCGACGGCCTTGCGCACCTCGCGTTCGGGATCGTCGGCGAGGCAGTTCAGTTTGCCGTGCGACAGACGGCGCGCCACCACCACGCGCACCATGTAGTCGCTATCGTGTGCCAGGCGCGACAGGCGTTCGACCGGCAAGCGATGCGCGACGGCGATGCGCACTTCGCGATCGCCGTCGTCGATCAACAGGCCGACTTCTTCGGGCGGCAAACGCGAGGCGACGACGCGGCGCACCACTTCGTCGCTGTCGCGCGCCAAAACGCGTATCGCCGCCAGCGGCGCATAGCGCGCGGCGATCGCGCGCCGCTCCCAAAAGCTATCGTGCAAATACGACTCGGCGGCGCTGGGGTGCTGCCGAAAGAAACGGTCGATGCGCCGCCCGCTATGCGCCATCACGCACACCTCGTGCGGATCGCATTCGCCGATGACGCGCAAGTTCGCCGCAAAACGGCAGTGCGCGCACAATGCCGACGCGTCGCTCGCCTCGACCAGGCGCATCGCGTGCTCGCGCTTAGTCGGCATCGGCGGCATCGACGGCGATCATGCGTCTGCCGCCTCGATGGCCGCCGCGAACCGAGCAATCGAACGCGATTCGACGCCCATAACGCGCGCCAACCACGGCGGCGGCGTTTGCAAGGCGCGCTGCAATTCCACCAGGGTTTTCGCCACCGTCCCGCCAGCGCCGACTTTTACGGGATGGACGCCGGCGCGCACCACCTTGGCGGTCGCCGGGCCGCCGATCGATTGCACATACACCACTTGGCAATCGCCGATCAATGCGGCGCGCGCGACGTTGCGATCCTCGGCTTGGTCGGCGCTCGAAGTCGGACGCCGATCGATCAAGCGCGCTTCACGGGGCGATACTTGATAGATCAGGAAGCGTTCGCAGGAGCCGAAATGCCCGTCGAGCTCCTCGTCGCGATTCGAAGCGCAGGCGACGCGAATCGATCCGGGCAGATCGCCTTCGGCATACTCGGCGAGGCTCGGCGCATCGCTTGCTGCGTCGCAAACCACGCCCTCGCCCTCGCCCCAAAGCAGGCGCACCGCCTGCTTCAAGCTTTCTTTCGGCACGCCGGTTTCCACCACATCGTCGCCCTGCAAAATCGCCTGCAAGTCGGCGACCGTCACGCCGGCGAGCTTGGCCTCGGTCAACGGCAGATCGAGACGCCCAACCAGCGCCGCCGCCAATTCCTTGGCCGGCAGCCCCCCCAATGCGCGCGCGGCCAGGGCCACGCGCAACGCCGCTTCGCGACTGATCGACTGCGACATGAGCGTCTCCCGGTCGGCTTAGATAAACACGATGCAGGATTCGCCCGCCGGACAGGCGTCGAGGCATTGCGGACTGCCGTGCTCGTCCTCGCATTCGGTGCAGGTATCGACGTTGATCTTGTAGATACCGCCCTTGTCGGTAATCGATTTGGTCGGACAGACCGGCTTGCAATCGCCGCACGAGGTGCATTCGGCCTGGATGATTTTCATTGCCATGAGAGTTCTCCCGATAAGGTTTATTCGGCGGCATCCAAACGTCTCGCGCGTAGCGAGATCGGAAACCGCGCAGGCGCGGCCTGCGGTTCGATGTAGTAGGCGCCGCCGTTGTTGAGCTTGATTTCTCCGCCCCATTTTTCCGGGCTGTCGAACTCCATCGCAACGATGGCGTCCTCCAGATCCCGCTTGGGCAAGTAGAACGAGTAGGCGCCGGTGGCGGTTTTGCGGACCATGATGTTGGCCATGAGACTTTCCTTCGTGGTTAGGAGCGGGAACGGTGAGCGGTTCCCGCCCGAGCCGACAATCGATCAGCGCACCAAGTCGAAGTTGTAGTCGGTCGTGCCCATGCCCATGGTGTCCGTGTCCAGCTTGTCGAGCACGGCATTCACCAGCGTAGTGACCACCTGCATCGCCCCCTCGTAGCCGATCGTCGTCTGACGATGCAGATGATGACGATCGAACAACGGGAAGCCGATGCGTATCAACGGCACTTCGGAGGTTTTGCCTTTGTGCAAGGTGTCGCGCTGGATGAATTTGCCATAGCTGTTGCCGATCAGGAAATCCGGTTTGTCGGTGAAGCACAGGCTGCGCAGGTGCCACAGATCGGCGCCGATGTAGACCTTGCCATTGACACCGAACGGACTCTCGGCGAGTAGCGCCTCGACCGCCTTTTTCCAACGCTTGTTGCCGTTGTGACAGACAATATGGGTCGGCTCGGCGCCGCATTCGAGCAGGAGCTTGACCATGCCGATCACGAAATCCGGATCGCCGTACATGGCGAATTTCTTGCCATGCAGCCAGGCGTGCGAGTCGGACATCAGGTCAACCAACCGACCCCGTTCCTTGGCCAACGACTCGGGAATCGGTTTGCCGGTGAGTTCCGACACCTTCATCAGGAAATCGTCGGTCCAATCCACGCCCATCGGGATATTGAGCTTAGGCACCTCGTGATTCCAGGTGTTTTCGACGTACTTCTTGGTCTTGTCGAGCTGCCACGGCTGGATCAGTATCGTGCCGATGGCATTCGGCGCATCCTTGATCTCGGCCTGAGTGGTGCCGCCGGCGTACATGCGGAACTCGCCGTCGGCGGGGGTATCGAGCACTTCGGTCGGGTCGGACATCAGCGTGGCGTCGACGCCCATTTCGGCCATCATGCGCTTGAGCACACGGAAGTTGCCCAGATAGGTCTCGAAGCCCGGCACCAGATTGATCTTCTTGTTCGAACCGACGACCTTGCCTTCCATCGCGTTCAGCGTGAAGTAGCGAATGATGCCTTCGAACATATTGTCCCAGCCGGTCACATGCGAACCGACGAAGGAAGGCGTGTGCGCGAACGGCACCGGAAAATCCATCGGAATATGCCCGCCCTTCTTGGTGTTGGTGATGAACGCATTCAAGTCGTCGCCGATCACTTCGGCCATACAGGTGGTGGATACGGCGATCATTTCGGGCTTGTACATCGCCTTGGCGTTCTCCAAACCATCGAACATGTTTTTCTGCCCACCGAACACCGCCGCGTCTTCCGTCATCGAATCGGACACGCAGGCCACCGGCTCCTTGAAATGGCGGTTGAAATAGGTGCGGAAGTAAGCCACACAGCCCTGCGAGCCATGCACATAGGGCAAGGTCTTTTCAAAACCCAGGGCGCAGAGCACGGCGCCCAGCGGCTGGCAGGCCTTGGCGGGATCGACCGTCAGCGCCTCGCGCTTGAAGTTGATCTCCTGATATTCTTTGGTGGTGGTCCAGTTAAAGACTTCCTGCACCTTGTCGGCAGGATGTTTTTCCTCGAATAGCTCCTGCTTGTTCTTCAGCGACTGCTTGTAGTCGGCATCGCCGAACAAAGGGAAACACGGCTTGATATCATCTACGGCTTGCATCTTCGTCTCCTTTGCCCGCAGCGCTCATTCGCGCCTGCGGGCATCAGTTGAGGGAATAACTACTCAGGCGGCTTGCTTCAGTTCGGCGGCGGCGTCCAGCTTCGCTTTCCACGGCGGCGTCATCTTGCTCCAACACGGATTGCTGATCGCCATATCCATATCGCGCGCGAAAATCGCGAAACCGTCGTAGCCGTGGTACGGGCCGGAATAATCCCACGAGTGCATCTGACGCAAGGGAATGCCCATCTTCTGGAACACGTACTTTTCCTTAATGCCGGAACCGACCAGATCGGGCTTCAGTTTCTTGACGAACTCCTCCAATTCGAAGCCGTTGGCGTCGTCGTAGAGCAGCGTCGCATTGCCCATTTCCTTCATGGTGCGGTCGTAGTCGTCGCCGTGAGCAAACTCGTAACCGGTGCCGATCACCTCCATGCCAAGATCCTCATAAGCGCCGATCACATGGCGCGGACGCAGACCGCCGACGTAGAGCATCACCGTTTTGCCTTGCAAGCGCGGCTTGTACTTATCGATCACCGCCTGCATGATCGGCTGATACTTGGCGATCACCCGCTCGGCCCCTTCCTTGATCGAATCGTCGAAGAATGCGGCGATGGCGCGCAAGCTTTCGGCAATTTTGGTCGGGCCGAAGAAGTTGTACTCCAGCCAAGGAATACCGTATTTCTCTTCCATATGCCGGCTGATGTAATTCATCGAACGATAGCAGTGCAGCAGATTCAGCTTGACCTTCGGGGTCTTCTCCATCTCGGCCAGAGTGCCGTCGCCCGACCACTGCGACACCACGCGCAGCCCCATTTCCTCGATCAGGATGCGCGACGCCCAGGCATCGCCGCCGATGTTGTAGTCGCCGATAATCGAAACATCGTAAGGCGTAGCCTCGAAGGCCTGCCCGTCGCGCTTATCCAACACCCAGTCGCGGATCGCGTCGTTGGCGATATGATGACCCAGCGACTGCGATACGCCGCGGAAACCCTCGCAGCGCACGGGAACGATGGGCTTATCGATTTCCTTGGCGCTTTTTTTGGAGACGGCTTCGATATCGTCGCCGATCAGACCGATAGGACATTCGGATTGCACCGAAATGCCTTTGTGCAGCGGAAACAGCAGCTCGACTTCGCCGATCAGCTTGGCGAGCTTCTTGTCGCCGCCGAAAACGATGTCCTTCTCCTGAAAGTCGGAGGTGAAATTCATGGTGCCGAAGGTATCCAC
>DATETD010000537.1:0-2416 GCA_035283885.1 Rhodocyclaceae bacterium | reverse complement strand
CACCTGGCTGGGAATATCGCTTCCCGTTGTCGCGATCGGCGCGACGCGCGGCGTGTCCTTGGTCAAATGGGCGCTGGAAGGCGCAGGCGGCGGCAAGCTGCCGCACGCGGCGAGTATTGCGCATACAGTCGAGCTTAGAACGAAAGAGGGATGTCGATTCAGGCGCAAGCGGATTCTCTGTTGGTGGGGATATTCCAGCAGCGGATAATACATCAAGCTAGCACCGTGCGGTGTCGAAGAAAATAGCGTCGTTTCTCGCGTGCTAGCCGTCCCGTCAGCGCCGACTTTTCGCATTTTTCGGCATCGACGCGCGATCCCTGCCGTTTGTATTGCCGATGGTATATAACCGGCTGGAACATCGAGATTTTTCCGCAGATTTTTCGTTCATGCGGCTGAATCCGGCAGTATCGATTGATATAATCGCGCCCCTTCATGGTTTCCGACATTCGGCGGCCAAGCCGTGAGTTTTTGCCGTCGTTTGCAGAATATTGGACGCCGGTTCCGTTTTTTACTTAGGTGGATTGAAATGGCCTACGACAGCCTGATGGTTTTTACCGGAAACGCCAATCCTAAATTGGCGTCCGATGTAGTCAGACGTCTGAATATCTCGCTAGGACGCGCCAATGTGGGCCGGTTTTCCGATGGCGAGGTGAATATCGAGATTCTCGAACATGTGCGCGGTCACGACGTTTTCGTGCTGCAATCGACCTGCCACCCGACCAACGATAATCTGATGGAATTGATCATCATGGTGGATGCGTTGAAGCGCGCCTCCGCCGGGCGGATTACCGCCGCCGTGCCGTATTTCGGTTATGCGCGCCAGGATCGGCGCTCGCGTTCGGCGCGCGTGGCGATCACCGCCAAAGTGGTCGCGAATATGCTGCAAGCCGCCGGCGTGCAGCGCATGCTGACGGTCGATTTGCACGCCGATCAGATTCAAGGCTTCTTCGATATTCCGGTGGATAACGTCTATGCCGCGCCGATTCTGCTCGGCGATATCTGGAAGCAGCGTTACGACGATTTATTGGTGGTGTCGCCCGACGTCGGCGGCGTGGTGCGCGCGCGCGCCTTGGCCAAGCGCCTGGAGTCCGACCTGGCGATTATCGACAAACGTCGCCCCAAGGCGAACGTCGCCGAAGTGATGAACATCATCGGCGACGTCAGAGGCCGCACCTGCGTGATTATGGACGACATGGTCGACACCGCCGGCACCTTATGCAAAGCGGCGCAGGCGCTCAAAAAGCACGGCGCGCGTCGCGTGCTCGCGTATTGCACCCACCCCGTCTTTTCGGGCAACGCCGTGGCGCGCATCGCCGATTCCGAACTCGACGAGTTGGTGGTGACCGATACGATTCCCCTGGCCGAAGCGGGCCGCGCGTGCGCGCGCATCCGGCAAATCTCGATCGCCGAACTGATGGCCGAGACGATGTTGCGCATCAGCAACGAATCGTCGGTGTCGTCGCTGTTCATGGATTGAAACCAACGTTTTCTTAACCCCTTGCCTGGTCGCGGGCAAGGTCTATTCCTGGAGTAAATGTATGAAAATCGAAATCAATGCGGTTAAACGTGACGGACAGGGCACTGGAGCGAGCCGCCGCCTGCGTCATACCGGCCGCGTGCCCGCCATCGTCTATGGTGGCGGAAACAAGGCCGAGTCTATCCATATCGACCATAACGAACTGTATCAGTGGCTGCGCAAGGAAGCGTTCTACTCTTCCGTGATCGGCGTCAATATCGACGGCGCGATCCAAACCTGCTTGCTGCGCGACGTACAGCGCCATCCGTATCGTCAAGTGATACTGCACGCCGATTTCCAGCGCGTCGACGCCACGCATAAGCTGCATCAGAAAGTGCCGTTCCATTTCGTCAATGCGGATATCGCTCCGGGCGTCAAGCTCTCGGGCGGCATCGTGCAACATGTGATGAACGAACTCGACGTGCGCTGTTTGGCCAGCGATTTGCCGGCTTTTATCGAAGTCGATCTGAAGGATCTGGCCGCCGGACATTCGCTGCATGTGTCGCAGCTCAAACTGCCCGCCGGCGTCGAAGTGGTGCTGCATAAAGGCGAAGACCCCGTGGTCGCCAGTATTCTGGTGCGCGGCGGCGCCAAGGAAGAAGCGGCGCCTGCTGAGGCGGCAGCGCCTGCGGCTAAAGCAGCGGCGGCCAAGCCTGCGGCGAAGAAGTAATTCGATGACGTGGCTACACGCATCCGTCTGATCGTCGGCCTCGGGAATCCTGGGGCCGAATACGCCAAAACCCGGCATAACGCCGGGTTTTGGTTTTGTGAGCACATGGCGCGCGAATTGAAGGTGAGTTTGGCGCGCGAGTCGCGCTTTTTCGGGCTTGCCGCGTATGCGCGCGAGGCCGATGTCTGGCTATTGCAGCCGCAAACATATATGAACCGCTCGGGTCAATC
>DATETD010000536.1:0-5899 GCA_035283885.1 Rhodocyclaceae bacterium | reverse complement strand
CGTAATCGCCTTGCCGATCTCGAACCCATGAGCTTCGTTGCTGACGACCGCGTCGCCGCCTTTGGCGAGTCGGATATAGAGCGGATGCGGCCAATCGACGCTCGCCATCATCAGCCGTTTCATCTCTTGCGCATCGCATGGCGCAACGATGGTCATATTCGGCAGCGCGCGCAGGATCGCAAAATCTTCGGTCGCCAAATGCGTGGGACCCAAGGGCGCATAGACCACGCCGCCGCCATTGGCGATCAATCGCACCGGGAGGTCTTGCAGGCAGAGGTCGAGCGCCACTTGCTCGTAGCAGCGTCGCGTCAGAAAGGTGGCGATGGTGTTCACATAAGGGATAAAGCCGCTCATGGCCAAGCCAGCCGCCATCCCGATTACATGCTGCTCGCTGACGCCTTCCATAAAGAAGCGGTCGGGCATTTCGGTTTTCATCTCGTCGAGCACGCCCGGCCCCAAGTCGGAGCCGATGAAGACGATACGCGGGTCGTTTTTGGCAAGCTGGTAGACGGAATTCAGGCTGGTTTTACGCATCGTAACTCGCTTATCAAGTCAGGCAGTCGTACATCGCGGCAATTTCCGCCGACGTCAGTTTGGATTTGTGATGCCAATCGGCTTGGCCCTCGGCGAATGGAAAGCCGCAGCCTTTGATGGTGTGGCAGATAATCGCCGTAGGCTTGGCGGGGTTTAACGGCAGTTTGGCGCACAGGCTTTCGAGCGCCGCGACATCGTGACCATCGACTTCGGCCACTTCGAAGCCGAAGCTGCGCCATTTATCGGCCAGCGGCTCCAGATCGAGCACTTCGCGCGTCGGGCCGTAGGACTGTAGCTTGTTGTAATCGATCAATGCCGTGAGGTTGGAGAGCCGGTGTTTGGCGGCGGACATCGCCGCTTCCCATACTGCACCTTCGTTGATCTCGCCGTCGCCCATCACGACTGTCACGCGGTAGTCTTGGCGACGAATTTTCGCCGCCAGCGCCATGCCGACGCCGATCGATAAGCCATGGCCCAAGGCGCCCGTCGAGGCCTCGACGCCCGGCAATTTGCCCCACTCGGGATGGCCGCCTAAGCGCGATGTCGGCAAACAGAAGGTTTTCAGTTCCTCGGTGGGGAAAAAACCTTTGTCGGCGAGCATGGCGTACAGCGTGAGGCAGCCATGCCCTTTGCTGAGGATGCAGCGGTCGCGATCCGCCCACAGCGGTTCGGCGGGCCGATAGCGCAGGAAGGAGTCGTAAAGAACGCGCAGAATTTCCACCGTCGACATCGACGACCCTAGATGGCCCCGACGTCCGCCCTCGAGGGCGTCGACGATGGCGCGTCTAAGGTCTTTGGAGCGTCGATCCATTATCACGTAGTATCTCCTTGGTATGTTGCAGCAATGTTTTGGCTTTATCGAGTTGGGCGGCGCGCATGCGCGTCAGATCGTCCGTTGCATGTCCCGCCGCATGTCGGCGTTGCGCCGCGCCTTGCGGCAGGTATTCGTTCAGAACGATCAGGCACCATCGAAGTCCATATAACGGCAGGAAACTGCGCAGCCGCAGGGCGAATGTGGGGTCGGCTTGAAATAAATCCGTGCAACGCGCAAGCCAGGTCGATTTTTGCGGCGCATCGAGCGACATCGCCGGATGCCAATAAAAATCGGCGACGAGCTTGACCGGGTCGTCCCAGCCGAAATATTCGAAATCGAAAAATAGATCGCGGCCGTCGGCAACGCGCAGCGCATTATGCGAACCGAAATCGGACGGGCTAAGGATGCGCCACTCGCGCGGCAACTCGCGCTCGAACGTCGCGCCGCAGGTCTCCTCGGCGCGCCGCATCGTCGCGTGCAGGTGCGGAGTAAATTCCAGATCGATAAACTGGGCGAGATCTTCGGCGTCGACTGCGACCAGCCGGGTCAGACGCCGCCGAATTTGACGCACGATTTCGCCGCCGCTTAAGCAAGCTTCGGAGGCGAGCGGGAAGGCTGCAAAATTTTCGGCGCGGCTATCGCGATGGATGCGCGCGACGAAGTCGATGGCATGTGAAATGAAGTCGGCATCGGGCGGTTCGATGGCTTGGCCGGCGATCCAGCGATAAACGCCCCATCCCAAGGGCGGGTCGCAAACGACGGCCTCCGCCACCGGATACGCGTTTTCAGCGAGCGTGCGGCAGGCGGCGAATTCCGTCTCCAAACGCGGGCGCGCATCGTACTGACGATCCGGATAGATTTTCAGTGCATAGGCGATATCCCCATCGTCGGTCGACAGCGCGTAGATGCGGCTATTGCCGCGGCCTTTGACCAGGGAGGCGCGGCGCACCGCTAATGCGGGATGCCTGGCTTGCAGCGTTCGGCATATCTCGACTTCGGTCCAAGGCGAGTGGATCGCTGCGGCGATTTGTCGCCAGGATTGTGCTTCGAGTGCGGGCGTAGCGCTGGCACGCGTGGGCGCGAACAGGAATTTGCGCGTAGTTGCCGGGAATGTCGCTTCGTCGAAGACTTCGGCGAGGTCGTCGATGAAATGAGTGCAGCCGAGGTCGCGAATGCGCTGGATTTTGCGCTCGCGCGTGGACTCGAAATACACGTCGTCGGGGTTCAGTCCGCCGCCATTCGGGTCGAAGAAATGCTTGGCGTGCAGCCATTGTCGCGCCCGATCGCGTAGCGGAACGCGATCTTCGTCGAAATGGCCGAATTCGGACTTGTGGCTGACGACGAACACGCGGGCGCCCCGGAGTTTGCTCAAGTGCAAAAACTCGAACACACCGGGGAACACCGTGGCCTCTAGCATGTGCTTGCCATAGACTTGGCCTTGCAGGCGTTGCCAGTCGAGATCTCCGTTCGGGCGGGTCAGCAGATGCGCTTTAATCGCCGACTTTGTCGGCGCGACTTCGTGCGGGATCAGTTGCAGCGATGTCGCCACGCGGTAGAAAACCTCGTCGTAGCCGGCGATCGTGTTGTCGAAATCGATGCCGATGCGAAGCGCTACGAATGCTGCATCGACCGGCATTACTTGAGGTTCAGACTCTGCATGCGTTTAATGTTGAAATACCGCTCGTCGCTCAAAGAGTCGGGCAACAAGCCGGTTTGCAGTGCATGACGCAGGTCTTCGACCGCTTCGCGGATCGAGTGCTTGGTCGTAAATCCAAGCTTTTCCGCGATCTTTTTCGACGAAATATGATAGGAGCGATTGTCGTTGGTCGGCGTCACGACCAGTTTGACATCGTCGCCGATCGCGTTTTTGACCGTTTCGGCGAGTTCGAGCACCGTCTGATTCTCAAAGCCTGCGTTGAAAATTTCGCCGGCGATAATCTCCTTCGGCGCTCTCAGCACCGCCAGATAGCAATCGACCATATCGGCGATGTGAATATTCGGACGCAACTGCGTGCCGCCGAACACCGTAATTTCGCGTTTGTGATAGGCCAGATTGGTGAGAATATTGACCACCACATCGAGCCGTTGGCGTGGCGAATAGCCGCACACCGTCGCCGGACGTATCGTCACCGTGGTGAATTCGGGCGATTGGTACTCGGCGAGAATCTTTTCGCAGTCGGCCTTGAACTTGGAGTAATCGGTCAGCGGTTCGAGCGACATGTTCTCATTGACGTTCGGCTCGTCCTTGATGCCGTACACCGAAGACGACGAGGCATAGACGAAGCGTTGCACGCCGCTGCTCTTACTGATTTCGACTAGGGGTCTGAAGGCGTCGAGGTTGATCGACTTGCCGAGTCCGGGGTCGAGTTCGAAGCTCGGGTCGTTGGAGATGCAGGCCAGATGAATTACCGCGTCGTGGCCGGGGATCGATTTCTTCAGCAACTCGATATCGCGGATATCGCCTTTAATCGCCGTCAATTTGGGATGGGGCTTCAGCACCTCTTCGCCGTACATCATCAGATCGATGACGGTGACTTCGTAGCCCTCGGCCAGCAGTTGCGGAACCAGCATTGCGCCGACATAGCCCGCGCCGCCGGTGATGTAAATGCGTTTGATCGAATCTGTCATGAGTGTCTTCCTCGGAAATTAAGCGTTTTTTCCTAAAAATTTGAACCAATCCTGCGTCGCGACGGCAATGCTGTCCGGCGTCCAGACGGGCGCGTTGCGCCAATAGTCGATATGCTTCAGCATTGCGGCGACGCCGTCTTCGATGGCGACCTGCGGACGCCAGCCGAGTTCTTCGATAATTTTGCGAGTGTCGGCGAAGGGGCAATCGGGTTCGCCGGGGCGTTTCGGAATATGAACTTTCTCGCCGCCGAGCAGTTCGATCAGGCGATTGACCGAGACGGCCTTGCCGCTACCGACGTTGTAGATTTTGCCGCTGTGTTCGCTCTCCGCCGCGCGGAGGAAGGCGCTGACGACGTCGGTCACATAGGTGAAGTCGCGCGTTTGCGTGCCGTCGCCGACCACGGTGAAGGGTTGGCCGCCGAGCTTTTGCGCGAGGAACACGCCGAATACCGCGCCATAGGTGCCCGACGTGCGCGAGCGCGGCCCATAGACATTGAATAAGCGCAAGGCGATCGCCGGCAGTTTGTACACCTGCGCCCAATGCAGCACCAGTTCTTCGCCGAGGCGCTTGGTCAAGGCATATGGATACTGCGGACGAATTTCGGCGCTTTCGGGCGTCGGATAGCTGTCCGGAATGCCGTAGCACGACGAGGACGCGGCATACACCAAGCGTTTGACGCCTGCCGCCGAGACCGCTTGCAGCAGGTTGAAGGTGCCGTCGACGTTGGCGCGGAAATAGGCGGTGGGACTTTGTATGCTCGGGACGATGTCCGCGAGTGCGGCCAAATGGAACACGCGGTCGATATTCTCGAATTCGCCCATCCACTCGCCGGGAACGGCGAGATCGCACTCGACGATTCCGACTTTGCCCTCGACATGCGCGAGGTTTTCGCGCCGTCCGGTGCTGAAGTTGTCCAAGACAACGACGTCGTGGTGTTGCGCGAGCAAGGCGTCGACAAGATGGCTGCCGATAAAGCCTGCGCCGCCGGTAACGATGATTTTCATAGTGATAGGCCTATAGATCGGTCGATGCGGCAGGGCTGTCCCGTAAATTACGTTTGTCGTATAGCCACTGCATCAGCATATGACCTACTATCAATTGCATATCTTCGGAAATTTGCATGTCGTCGATCGGAAAGTGGAGCGCCACATCCGCCAGCGCTTTGCAACGTCCTCCGCTATAACCGACGATGGCGTAAGTTTTTACGCCCATCCGCTGCGCGCATTCGATCGCCGCGACGATGTTGGGCGAATTGCCGCTGCCCGAGAATGCGATCAGCACGTCGCCGGGCTGTGCCTGAACCGCCAATTGCTCCGAATAAATATGTTCGTAACCCAGATCGTTGGCGAGGCAGGTGATGACGGCGGTGTTGGCGGGCAAGGCGACGGCGTTCAAGCCTTTACCATGCGATTTCGCAATGCCGTAGAGAAAGTCGTTGGCGAGATGGACCGCGTTGCCCGCGCTGCCGCCGTTGCCGCAGAAGAAAATCCGCCGCTGGGATCGCCAGGCGGTCAGCATGTCGCCGGCGAGTTGCTCCACTCCCGACCAGTCGGCGACGGAGAGCAGCGCTTGCAAGCGATTGGCGTAAGCTGAAAAGAAGGGATCGGTCATTATGGATGATGCGGCTATGGGTGCGGATGGGGGTGGGCGAGAAAATTATGGCACATTCGACGGCGTTCGACGTTTTTTATATGCAGGCTAAGGTATGGCTATTCGGCGATATGGGCGAGGGCGCATCGGCGGGTCGGCGGCGCGAAAAGTCGGCGCTGGCGGGACGGTGGCTTAAGCGGATCGTGCGCCGCAAAAACCTCTGTCCACGAAAAACACGAAAGGCACGAACAAAAACAATAGGTTGTACTAGAAACTTATCCTGCCATCGGGTGAAAGCCAAAAGGCAAGCATGTCTTTGATTATTTTCGTGC
>DATETD010000535.1:0-10366 GCA_035283885.1 Rhodocyclaceae bacterium | reverse complement strand
CAACTCGTCGGCGCGCGCTAGGCGCGCCGCATCGACGGTGATGAACACATCCGCCGGGCTGTTGGCGCCTTCGTTACGGAGGCGCTCCAGCAACTCGTCTTCCTTGGCTCCGATCCGGTTGATCTTGATGCCGGTCTGCTTCGTGAACGTAGCGTACAGCGCCTCGTCGGTCTGATAGTGGCGCGCGGAATAGAGATTCAGCACTTTTTCCTGTGCAGCGACGCCGCAAGCGAGCGTGCTGCACAGTAGGGCGGTCGCCAGAGCGCGTGAGAGTGTGAAAATGGGTTTCATCGTCCTTGTTTCCTCTGCGGGGTTTGGATGGACGAAGTTTACATGAGAACTATTCTCAATTGCAAGCGGTGTCGACAATCCGTTGCGCCAGCCCCAAAGTCGGCGCTGGCGCGACGGTCGATCAGTATTCCTTTTTGTCGGTCCACATCGCCGTATTGAAGCGGACGACGCGATTGCGCCCGGTTTCTTTGGCTTGGTAGAGCGCCACGTCGGCAAATTTGACGGCTTGCCAGAAGGTGTCGCTGTCGGTAGGGAAGTCCGAAACGCCGATCGAGATGGTCTTTTGCAAGACGGCGCCGGCGACTTGGGTTTTCATCGCTTCGACGGCGACGCGAATATTTTCGGCCACCTTGTCGGCGGTTTCGCCCGAGGTGTTTTGCAGCAGGATAAGAAATTCTTCGCCGCCATAGCGTATCACCATGTCGGAGGCGCGCACGGTTTGCTTCAGCACGCGCGCCAAGGCTTTCAGCACCGCGTCGCCCGCATCGTGACCATAGGTGTCGTTGACCATCTTGAAGAAATCCAGATCGAGCATCAAGATGGCCAGATGAGCGCGATTACGCTGGGTGTTCGCCACCAGCGTTTCGATGTATTCCTCCAGGAAGCGACGGTTGTTGAGGCCCGTCATCGGGTCGCGCAGATTGGCTTCGCGCAGCGTTTCCATCAGACGTTTGGTCTCCAGCACCGGCGCCGCTTCGCGCAAATAGACGCCGATATAGGAAATTCGACTGGATAAATGCTGCTGCATTTCGGGTGCCGCCACCAGTTGCACCACGCTGCCGACCGATCCCGATTGCATGATCGGGAAGCAGATATGCCGATACTCCTGAGCGTCGGCGGGCGGTTGGAAGGAATAGCAGATGCCGGGATTCGCGATGCCGTCGACGATATGGCCGGTGCGCTTGGCGCGACAGGCCTCGGTGCGCACCAGGATTTGCGGATCGCACCAACGGCAAGGAGCGTCGGGCTTGCCGTCGACGATGATCGCCGTCATTTGTTTCTTGCTGAGGCCGATCTCGTACAGCGAATATTCGCGTAGGCCGAATTCCTTATCGAGCGTGTCGGCGAAGCGTTGATAGATCTCCAGCGTGGTTTCGTCTTCTTCGATCGCTTGCTTGAAGCGAGCGGCGCGGGTCAGGCTATCCACCATTTCGATCGTGGCCGCGAGCAGGTTCTCATTCGATGTGGGAGTCCGATCCGTCAGGCGCGCGACATTGTTGCCGATCTTGTTGAGGCCTTCATCGAGGAAACTCAACAGCCGGTTCATATCGCCGGCGATCTGGCCGATTTCGTCGTTGGTTTGCTGTTTCACCTGGAACTTGAAATTGCCTTCGAGCGCCAGATGAACCGCCGCTTCGACGCCGCTGGCGGTTTCTGCGATCGGACGCAGCAGGCGGCCCAGCAGGGCGATCACCAGCAGCACGAACAGGGCGACGGCGCATGCGATGCCGAACACGGTCAGCAGTGCTTGCTGTTTAAGTTTGCCGATAGACATTGTCATGCTGACGGCGCCGAGCACGGCGTTGTTTTTGACTTGGTGGCACTGCAAACAGTTGGGCGAGCCAGTGGACGAGGCGATATAGGGGATGGCGCCGCGCAAGAGCGTATCGTTGTCGTCTTCGATGACTTCGAAGCGGGCTTTACCCTCTAGCAGTACGCTGCGTTCGAACTCGTCGATAGGCGCTTCGCGGTGCAAACCCTGGCCGAATTGGCGCACGACCTCGTCCGAGCGCACGACATGCACCGATTTAAGACCTTGGACTTCCAGCAGGCGTTCGAGAAAACGTTCGCGTTTGTCGATCACGCCATTGATCATCGATTCGGTGAGGTGCACGCGCACGATCTCGGCGGCGGTGCGCAAATGATCGCCGACCGCCATGATCGAGAAGGCGCGGAAAGCATAGAGGCTGATGGCGATCAGCACAATCAGCAGGCCGGCGGAAATGGCGCCGAAAAATAGCGTGACTTTGACGTTGATTTTCATGATGTGTCGTTGAGGCGGTTAGTTTGCAAGCATACCAAATCAACCACACTTTGAAAATATGTTTATCGAGGCCGTCGGCGACCGCACCGGTCTGCAACGTCGGCGAAACGCCCGAAAATGGAAAGTCGGCGCTGGAGAAACGGCGCAGCGGCGGGACTTTAGTTGATGATTATTATGGGCTTACGCGGCGCGCGCCGTTATAGCGGTTTTGCCAGTAAGATTCCCGCATATCGTCGACGCGCACGCGCGCGCCGGTGCGCGGTGCGTGCACAAACTGATTGTCGCCGAGATAAATGCCGACGTGGGAAAAGGCATTGCGCATGGTGTTGAAGAACACCAGATCGCCGGGCCTGAGTTCGTGGCGGTCGACTTCTTCGCCGGCTTGACTCATGGCTCTCGAGTTGTGCGGCAGCATCAGGCCGACGCCTTCGCGGAACACATGGCTGACGAAGCCCGAGCAGTCGAAGCCGGTTTCGGGAACCTTGCCGCCGCTGCGGTAGCGGATATTCAGCAGATCCAGCGCTTGGTCGATCGCGTCTTGTACGGTGGCCGTGGCGCGGTCGACGAAGGATATGCGCGGTTGTGTGATGACGATGGGTTCGTCGGCGTGGGCCGAGGTCGAGGTGACCGCCGGGAGGCAGAGCGTGGCGCTTGCCAGGAGCGGCGCCAGCCAGCGGCGAGTCGGAAACGATGGGTTTGATCTCATAAGCAGACTATAACGGTAGTTAGGTTACGCTGTAAATCCCGATAAGGCTCTGAAAACTGCTTTAGTTTAACTTATTTGGCCCTTGGCGTGAGTATGCTGCCTATAATTGCGCATGAATTGCAGCTTAGGCTGGGCAGATGAATAGGGATGACTATCATGAGTTTCAAAGCATTTCTGATCGAACGGAAGGCAGACAAGGTCGATTCGGGCTTTGTCGACATGGACGAAACGCAGCTCGATCCGGGGGAGGTGACGATCGCCGTTAGCCATTCGTGCATCAATTACAAGGATGCTCTGGCGGCGACCGGAAAGGGAAAAATAGTCCGACGTTTTCCGTGCATCGGCGGCGTCGACCTCGCCGGGCGCGTGATGGCGAGCCAAGATTCGCGCTTTCGGGTCGGCGACGAGGTGCTGGCCGGCGGTTACGATATCGGCGTGGCGCATCATGGCGGTTTCGCCGAGATTGCGCGCTTGCCCGCCGATTGGGTGGTCAAGTGTCCGGCAGGCGCCTCCCCCTTTGAAGCGATGATGTACGGCACGGCGGGGCTGACGGCGGCTTTGGCGGTGCTGCGCATGGAGCACGACGGTTTACGCCCCGGAAACGGCCCGGTGTTGGTCAACGGCGCGACCGGCGGCGTCGGTAGCCTGGCGATAGGTATTCTCGCCAAGCGCGGCTACCATGTAGTCGCGCTGACCGGCAAGGCGGCGGAGGTGGATTACCTCAAGGATCTCGGTGCGCGCGAAATCCTGCTGCGTCAAGAGCTGGATCTGAGCAAAATCAAGCCTTTAGATAAGGAAACCTGGGCCGGAGCGGTGGATAATCTCGGCGGCGATATTTTGGCGTGGTTGGCGAGCACGATGAAAATCGGCGGAACCTTGGCGGCGGTCGGTTTGGCGGCGAGCATGAATCTAACCACGACGGTGGCGCCGTTTATTCTGCGTGGGGTCAGTTTGCTCGGCATCGATTCGGTGAATTGCCCGATGGAGCAACGCATCCTCATTTGGCGGCATTTGATGGGCGATATGCGTTTCGACGGTTTGGAGCGGATGACGCGTGAAATCGCTTTTGCCGATCTACCCCTGGCGTTCGACGACTTCATCCAGGGCCGTGCGCGTGGGCGCGTGGTGGTGAAGCTATAGAAAGAAACGAGCCAAGTGAACTTCGGCAACTTTCGTCGTAAGCAGAGTAGGATATCGGCACGCGCTGGATGTCGCCAGAGCGGGTTGGCGCAACGCCGCCAGCGCAGTCGACCGGGGAGTTTCAATTTTTAATTTAAGGGGAAATGCGATGAAAACGTGCAAGCGTGGTTTTGTTGGGCTGCTTATGTCGATGGTAACGTCGTTCTGTTCGCTGGCTTTCGCCCAAGAAGCGGCGGAACCCGCGATCGCCGCTGCGATGGAGGATGGCGGTGGAGGGATCGTTATGGTGGTCTGGCTTGCCATCATGCTACTGACTATTATCGGATCATGGAAAATCCTCGAAAAGGCCGGTAAGCCGGGTTGGGCGGTGTTGGTGCCAATCTACAACATCGTCGTTTTCGTGCAAGTCGCCGGTCGTCCGGTGTGGTGGATACTGCTGCTGCTGTTGCCCCTGATCAATTTTGTGGTCATGATCGTGCTTTGCATCGATCTGGCGAAGCGATTCGGCAAAGGCGTCGGCTATGGTCTGGGGCTGCTCATCTTATCGCCGATATTTTTCCCGATGCTGGGTTTCAGCGACGCGAAATATACGCCGCTGGAAAAAACGGCGTAACTTTGCCTGAAAAGTCGGCGCTGGCGAGACGGATCGCGCATCACGCGCCCAATCGCCTCGCCATCACCTCGTCGACGCGGTTTTTTTCCATATCCATCACTTCGAAACACCAACCGTCCCATTCGAAACTTTCGGCTTTTTGTGGAATCCTGCCGAACTGCGACATGACGAAACCGCCGACGGTATGATAATTACCCAAGTCTTCTTCAGGCAAGGCGCGTAGCCCCAAGCGTTCTTTCATCTCGTCGATCGGCAGCAGACCGTCGAGCAGCCAACTGCCGTCGCTGCGTTGCGCCACCAGCGGCGCTTCCGCCGCGCCCGAAAGCACGTCGCCGACCACGGTGCCCATCAAATTGGAGAGCGTCACCAAGCCTTCGGTGGCGCCGAATTCGTTCACCACCAAGGCGATCTGCGTATGATGGGTTTTGAAGAACTCCAATAATCCGATCAATGACAAAGTATTCGGCACGTAATGCGGCGCTTGCGGCGCGAGCTTGCCGAAGTCGAGTTCCTGACCGCTGAGGATCTCGCGCAACAATTCGCGCCCCTCGACGAAACCCAAGGGATTCAATACCCCGCCCTTGCACACCAAAAAACGCGACACCGCGCGCTCCTGCACCACGCGCAAGTTGTATTCGCGCGGCTGCGCCAAATCGAGGTAGGCGATATCGTTTGCCGGCGTCATGATCGCCGCGACGCGCCGATTATCGAGGCGGAACACATTGTCGAGAATTTCGCCCTCGGTATTGTCCAATTCGCCCGCACGCCGTCCGGACTGGATCAGAAAGCGAATCTCGTCGGACGCCGTCGCCTCGGCGCTGCTTTTACGCGGAAATAGCTCCAAAATCAGATCCGAGGCGCGCGACACCACCCACACCAAGGGATGGGCCAGCCGCAATAGCCAATTCACCAACCGCGCCATGGCGACTGCAATGCCTTCCGGATTGGTCATCGCCAATCGCTTCGGGATCACTTCGCCGAAAACGATGGAAAAGAACGTCACCAAGGTCACCACCAGCGCGAGCGAAATTCCATAGGCAAAATCGTTCGGGATCGACCACGCGCGCTCCAGCCAGACTTCGACGCGCGGCACCCATAAGGATTCGCCGAACGCGCCCGAAAGCATCGCCATGGCGGTAATCCCGAGTTGCGTCGTCGCCAGCAGGCGACTGGGATGGCGGCGAAACATCAACACCTCGCGCGCGCGGCTCTCGCCTTTCTCGGCGCGCATTTCGAGATACGAATTGCGACTGGCGCCGACCGCCATTTCCGCCATCGCCAGCACGCCGCTGCCCAAAATCAGCAACACCAATATCCACAGATCCATCGTCGCCTCACTTGCCGAGTTACGCCGAAAATATCGGCTACGGCAAGCTTACCGTGAAATCCTGAAAATTTCCGCACAGGCGTCATCGTCCCGCCGGCGCCAACCAGCCGTCGCGCACGACGATGCTGCGCGTTTTCAATAAATCGGCCAGCAACCACTCGGCAAAAGCGGCTTCGGACAGACCGAATGCGCGGCGGTTGATTGCATTGAAAAAGGGAATGCTAGTCAGATATCCGGCCAATGCGTCGCAATGCAGCCGCTGCATGTCGAGCAGATTGAAGATAAAGCAGGAGCGTATGGTGTTGCGCACCATACGGTTATTGTCGGTTTCGAAGCCGACCAGCCGCCGGAATGCGCGTTCGAGCGCGCTGTGGACCTCGGCGTCGGCAAACGGCGCGCCATGACCCGGAACGACGATATTCACATTCAGTCGCCCGATCGCCTCCAAGGTGGCGCGCGTCGCCGCCAGCGTATCGTCGCGCCCCATCAAGTCGCCGAAAACGATGCCGAAGCCGTCTTGCCACAGCGCATCGCCCGAAATCAGAATGCCTTGCTCGGCGCAGTAATACATCAGCGCTTCCATATCGTGCCCGGGCGCCGGCAAAGCCTGCCAGACCATGCCACCCATGTCGAACTCGCTACCGGGACGAATCAGCGCATCGTACTGAAAGCGGTCGGCGCGCTGGCCGGCCATCGTCAACAATAAGGCGTCGACATCCCATTCGCCGACCATGCGTTCGAGACCGGCGGGAATCGCAATCTCGCAGCCGAAAGCCGCCTTGAGCGCCGCGTTGCCGCCGATATGATCGGTATGCGAATGGGTGTTGATCAGACGCGCCAAGCGTCGCCCTTGCAAGGCGTTCGCCACCCGATCCACCGTTTGCGCGGCATGCCCGACATAGCCCGAATCGACTAAGGTCGCCGACTGCCCTTCGAGAAACACGATGTTATTCGACGACAACCAGTCGCGTTCGAGCACCACCATCGAGTGAGGGAGTTTCATCGCTATCCTTGCAAAGTACGTCCCGGCAGCACTCGCTGCGCCGCCGACAAGCGAGCATACTACCAAGCAAGCGAATACCAAGCAAGCGCTTGCTTGACAAGAAATCCGCCGCAAGCGATAGAATCGCGGGTTTCGCTTCGATGGCGAGATCTTGCCCCACACCATGAAAAAACCGCCGATTACGCTCAATCCGACCGAAGAAACCAATCGCCGCGCCGCCATCATTCGCGGCGCGGGCCGTCTGTTCCGCGACAAAGGTTACGCCGCCACCACCATCCGCGATATCGCCGGCGCCGTCGGCATGCGTTCGGGATCGCCGTTTTATCATTTCAAGACCAAGCACGACATGTTGCAGGCGGTGGTGCAGGAAGGTATGGAGGCGATGCACCTCGCGGTTGAAAACGCCGCCAACGCCGGGCTGCCGTTGCGCGCCAAATTCGAAGCCATGGTCGGCGCGCATCTGCAAGCCTTGCTCGACGAGGAAGGGCGCGATGTCGCCGCGACCTTATTGCACGAGAGCCGCCATCTCGATCCGACCGCGTTGCGCGAAGTCGTCGCGCGCCGCGACCGGTACGAACTGATGTGGCGACAGGTGCTGGTCGAGCTGAAACAGGCCGGACTCATTCATGACGATAGTCCGGCGATCCGACTGTTTTTGCTGGGGGCGATGAATTGGACGACGCAGTGGTATAAAAACGACCGCGAACTGTCGCCGCAACAGCTCGCGCGTCAACTCACCGCGTTCTTGCTACACGAAGCGCCGTAGAAAGTCGGCGCTGACGGGACGGATCGTTAAAACAATCAGCACAACTCGGCGTATAGATCGTGCACATCGCAGTCGGTGACTTCGACCTCGACGAATTCGCCGATCGGCAACTCGTGGCCGTCGGCGATCAACACTAAGCCATCGACATCAGGCGCATCGCCCTCGCTACGCGCGATCGCGCCGTCTTCGTCGATATCGTCGACCAAAACGACGATGCGCCGCCCGATTTTGCGCTCCAGACGTTGGGTGGAGATATCCTCCTGATGGCGCAATAGCCGCGCCTTGCGCTCTTCGCGCACTTCCTCGGGCAAAGCGCCCGGCAATTCGTTCGCCGCCGCGCCCGAAACCGGCGAATACGCAAAGGCGCCGACGCGATCCAGTTGCGCCTCGTCGAGAAAATCGAGCAGTTCGTTGAATTCGGCCTCGGTCTCGCCCGGAAAGCCGGTAATGAAGGTGCTGCGCAAGGTCAAATCGGGTACGAGCTTGCGCCAGGAAGCGATGCGCTCCAGCACCTTTTCCGCCGACGCCGGGCGCTTCATCGACTTGAGCAAACGCGAGTTGGCGTGCTGGAACGGAATATCCAAATAGGGCAATAGCTTACCTTCGGCCATCAGCGGCAGCAAATCGTCGACGCTGGGATAGGGATAGACATAATGCAAGCGCACCCAAATATCCATCTGTCCAAGCTCGCGGCATAGCTCGTATAAGCGCGTCTTGACCGGTCGTCCGTTCCAAAATCCGGTGCGATATTTCAGATCCAGTCCATAGGCGCTGGTGTCTTGCGAAATAATCAGCAATTCGCGCACCCCGGCATCGACGAGAGTTTCGGCCTCGCGCAACACCTCGCCGACCGGACGCGACTCCAAAGCGCCGCGCAACGAGGGGATGATGCAAAAGCTGCACGCATGGTTGCAGCCCTCGGAAATCTTCAGATAGGCGTAGTGGTCCGGCGTTAGGCGCACGCCTTGCGGCGGCACGAGGTCCATATGTGGATCGTGCGCCGGCGGCAGATGCGCATGCACCGCGTCCATGACTTCCTGCGTCGCGTGCGGCCCGGTCACCGCCAATACGTTCGGATAATTCTTGAGTACGATATCGTCGCCGTCCGCATCCTTTTTCGCGCCGAGGCAGCCCGTGACGATCACCTTGCCGTTCTCGGCCAAGGCCTCGCCGATCGCCGATAAGGACTCCTCCACCGCTGCATCGATGAAGCCGCAGGTGTTCACCAACACCAAATCGGCGCCTTCGTAGCTGCCGGAAATCTTATACCCCTCGGCGCGCAAGCGGGTAATGATCTGCTCCGCATCGGACGCAGCCTTGGGACAACCGAGGGAAACGATGCCTACGCTTTTTTGTGTGCTCATGAAACGCTACTCGAAGGACGAATCCGCCAGTATACCGCTGCGCCTCGACGCTCCGCGCCAAAACGCGCGCACCACGCCAATTTTCGTCATTTGCTGCAAAGTGTGAAAAATTACCTGGTTTTGCCGCATCCCGAGAGTAGACTCCACTCACCAAAACGAACGCTCGCTCGGTACAAACTTCCTTCCTTCCATACATCTCACCTAGGAGTCGATATCATGAAAACCTTCTTCCGCCTAAGCGCCATTGCCCTTGCCACCAGTTTCGCTTTCGCCGCGCCCGCCACCGCCGGCTACACCAGCACCAAAAATCCCATCGTTTTAGTCCATGGCCTGTTCGGCTTCAATAATTTCCTCGGCGCCGACTATTTCTACGGCGTCAAAGACACGCTGACCAAAGAAGGCGCCGTGGTCTATACCTCGACAGTCTCCGCCGCCGGCAGCAACGAAACGCGCGGCGAGCAGTTGCGCGCCGAATTGCGCCGCATCCGCGCCGCCAGCGGCAACCCGAATATGAAATTCAATCTGATCGGCCATAGTCAAGGCAGCCCCACTTCGCGCTATGTCGCCGCAGTCGAGCCGGGCTTAGTCGCCTCGGTGACCAGCGTGGGCGGTGTGAATAAGGGATCGAAGGTCGCCGATATCGTGCGCAAGGTTGCGCCGACCGGCAGTATTTCGGAATCCGTCATGACGAGCGTCGCCAATGCCTTCGTCTCGCTGCTGGCCTTGGCCACCGGCAGCAGCCAACTGCCGCAAAGCAGCATCGATGCGCTGGATAGCTTGACCACTCCCGGTCTGACGAAATTCAACGCCAAATATCCCGCCGGGGTGCCCAGTGCTTGCGGCGAAGGCGCTTATGCGGTCAATGGCATTCGCTATTACTCCTGGGGCGGCTCGACCCCCTTCACCAATCTGTTCGATCCGTTGGACGGCGGCATTTCGGTAATGTCGCTGGCGTTCGGCGGCGAAGCCAACGACGGCCTAGTCGGCGCCTGTTCGCAACGTCTGGGCAAAGTGATACGCGTCGATTACAAGATGAACCATCTCGACGAAATCAACGGCTTCTTCGGCATCGTCCATCTGTTCGAGACCAATCCGAAGTCGGTCTATCGCAGCCATGCGAACCGCTTGCAAACGGCGGGGCTGTAATCCTATGTCGGGGCGTGCGAAAACTC
>DATETD010000534.1:0-5278 GCA_035283885.1 Rhodocyclaceae bacterium | reverse complement strand
AAGCACCGCCCTCCCGGCAGTTTAGTCCAGTGAACTTTATCCGCCCGCCGGTGATCGCTTGCGCTCCGTCCTTTCGTCCTCAGGGCGGTAGATAAACACTGTTCGTTAGCCATTGAGAGAATTCACATGGACCCACTGATTTCTATTGCCGCAGTCATGTTTGCGTCCGGTGCTTTGGGCGGCCTTGTCAATTACTTCATCTCAGATACGAACGAAGAGAAGCAGCTCACTTGGTGGCAACATGTATTCGTTGGGGTCGTTGCGGCTTACATCGTCCCCTTATTTCTGAACATGGCCTCTGGCGACTTGATCGACAAGATTCGGGGTGTCGATGGCAAAGCACCCGACTATTCGCGACTCTTTGTTCTTGCGGGTTTTTGTCTGGTTGCCGCAGCATCTTCCCGTGCATTTATTCGCTCTCTATCAGAACGAATACTTCAGGAAGCCCGAGCTGCAAACCGAAAAGCAGATGAGGCCAAAGAGCAGGCGGCGGAAGCTCAAGCGACAGTTGCCCCCCTAGTCGAAGATGATGTGCCCACTAGTGTAGTGTCAGTTGCTGAGGAAAGCGCTGCTCGGGAAGTAATTGCTCGATCCGAAGCCCCCAGAATAGAACTCAGTGAGCTGGAGCGAAAGGTTCTTAAGGCTATGGCGGATAGTGGATTTTCGATGCGTTCAATGACGGGCATCGCTAGGGACAGTGCTATGTCAAGGGTGCATGTTAGTACTACCCTAAATTCTTTAATCGCTAAGGGCCTTGTCCTACAAGGTAAGAGCTCATCTAGTGACCAACCACGTTGGTCTCTTAGTTCAGTTGGGCGTGTTACCGCAAACGATAGCCATTCGGATTAATGACCGCCCCACCACATCACTCACCGTGCGGGTACGCAGTGATTGAGCTGGCTTCATCAGCCCAACATCCCCGAGGCGGAAATGCTGGGCTTGATGAAGTCCAACCCAACGTGACAGCACGGCATAGCCGTCAGTAGCGCTGACTGGAAATCCTTGCTGCCCAAGTGCGACGTTCGGCTTTTCAGTTAAAATGATTCCGTATCTTTTCCGTAACGATTTGGAGTCGTCTCATGGCAACGCATACCCATCCGTATGAACGTATTGATCTGCGCACCTCGCGCGAAGTCAAGGAGATGATTTCTCGCGCCGCAGCCACCGCAGGGGTGTCGTTGAGCGCCTTCCTGATTGCATCGGCGCAAGAGCGCGCCAAACGAATATTGGCCGAGAGCGAGACCTTAACTTTATCGTCGCGCGATTGGGATGCTTTTTTTGCCGCGTTGGATAATACCGATAAGCCCCGTCCGACCTTGGCGTCCGCCGCAAGCGACTATCGGCTGTGGCGCGATGCTCAGGATGCGCAGTGATTCGGTTCGACGGCTCGATCGAGTTGCTGGCGGCAAGGCATGATCGGCGTAATTTTTCGTGTCGGGAACCGGCGCTTGACGAATACTTGCGGCGCTTCGCTCGCCAGCATGCCGAGTCCAACATCAGCCGAACGTATGTAGCCGCTGCGGACGAACAAATCCTTGGCTACTATTGCCTGGCGATGTCGGCTATTCGCCGGGAGCAACTTCCCGAACAGCATCGGTCGCGATTTCCGAATTTTCCGGTTCCCGTGGCGCGATTGGCGCGACTTGGCGTCGATAGTCGGCAGCAAGGCAAGGGGTTGGGAAAGCTGCTGCTGATCGATGCGTTATGGCGTTGCTATCGACTGTCGGAGGAAATCGGTTCGGTCGGCGTGGTGGTCGATGCAAAGCATGCTCAGGCGCAAAGTTTCTATCGGAAGTTCGACTTTGAGGTTTTTCCCGACACTCCGCTGACGCTGTGGCTACCGACCAAGGCCATCGAGCGCTTGTTTCGGTCGTGATTATGGGCAAACAACATCGGGATTTCTTGCTATGGCGCCATAGCGTGTGAAGAATGCGCGGGGGCAGCTTGAACCCCGAGATTCGATGCGCCGATCGCATTGCAATAGGCGATCCATGGCGTATCCGTCTCGCCAGCGCCGACTTTTGCTTTCAAGGCTGCGCGGCTGCGCCGCCCGCTGACCCGGCGCGTGCTTTGCGCTAAAATTGCGCCCTCCTTTCGCGCCCCTTCGTTCCTTTCATGAATTTTCTCGGCTTCGAGCTGCGCAACAATCTCTTTGTCGCTCCTATGGCTGGGGTTACGGATCGACCGTTTCGCCAGTTGTGCAAGAAACTCGGCGCCGGTTTGGCGGTTTCGGAGATGGTGACCTCGAATTCGCTGCTGTACGGCAGCGCCAAGACGCGCCGGCGCGCCGATCATACGGGCGAGGTCGATCCGATTTCGGTGCAGATCGCCGGCGCCGATCCGGCATTGATGGCGGAGGCGGCGCGCTATAACGTCGATCATGGCGCGCAAATCGTCGATATCAATATGGGCTGTCCGGCCAAGAAGGTCTGCAACGTCATGGCCGGTTCGGCCTTGATGCAGAACGAAGCGCTGGTGGCGAAAATTTTGCAGGCGGTGGTGAGTGCGGCGGGCGCTGTGCCCGTGACGCTGAAGATACGCACCGGCTGGAATCGCGACAACAAGAACGCCTTGGCGGTGGCGCGCATCGCCGAGGATTGCGGCGTGCGCGCCTTGGCGATCCATGGGCGCACGCGCGCCGATCAATACATGGGCGAAGCCGAGTACGACACGATTGCGCTGGTCAAATCGCGCATCGGCATTCCGGTGATTGCGAATGGCGATATCGCCACGCCGCAAAAGGCGAAATTCGTGCTCGATTACACCCGCGCGGACGGGGTGATGATCGGGCGCGCGGCGCAGGGTCGCCCGTGGCTGTTCGCCGAGATCGAACACTATTTGCATACCGGCGAGTTGGCGCCGCCGCCGTCGGCTGCCGAAATCCATCGCATCCTGCGTCGGCATCTGATCGACCTATACGAATTTTACGGCGAGGACACCGGCGTCAGGATTGCGCGTAAGCATATCAGTTGGTACACCAAAGGCATTATCGGCGCGGCGCATTTTCGCCATGCGATGAACCAGTTGCCGGATGTCGCGTCGCAATTGGCGGCGACCGATGCGTTCTTTCTCGGCCATGTCGCCAACGATTCGCTTCATTCATCCAGGGAGGCCCAGGCCGCATGAATTCCGAACTTCACGATTGCGTGCGCCGTGCGCTCGAAGACTATTTCCGCCATCTCGACGGCCAGGCGCCGCATGCGATCTACGATATGGTGCTCAAATGCGTCGAAAAACCGATGCTCGAAGTCGTGATGCGCCAGGCGGACGGCAAGCAAACCGTCGCCGCCGAAATGCTGGGACTGAGCCGCAACACCTTGCGCCGCCTACTGATCGATCACCAATTGCTTTAATCTAAAAACCTCTGTTATCCACGAAAAATACGAAAGACACGAACAAAAGCACTCGCTTGCATCGGAATCCTATTCACCCGACGGCTGAAAGCCGAAAGGAAAGCATGTCTTTGATTATTTTCGTGCTTTTCGTGTCTTTCGTGGACAATTGCTTTTTCAAGGTTAATCGCTTCAACTTCCCCCACCCGGAGTTTCCATGAAAATTTCACAAGCCCTGATCAGCGTTTCCGATAAAACCGGCGTCGTCGACTTTGCGCGACGGCTGTCGGCGCTGGGCATCCACTTGCTGTCCACCGGCGGCACGGCGCGCTTGTTGCGCGAAGCGGGCCTCGCCGTGACCGATGTCGGCGATTACACCGGCTTCGCCGAGATGCTCGATGGGCGCGTCAAGACTTTGCACCCCAAGGTGCATGCCGGCATCCTCGCGCGGCGCGATCTGACCGAGCATATGAGCGCATTGGCGCAGCATGCGATTCCGCGCATCGATCTGGTGGTGGTGAATCTGTATCCGTTCCGCGAGACGGTCGCCAAGCCCGATTGCACGCTCGACGACGCGATCGAGAACATCGATATCGGCGGCCCGACCATGGTGCGCGCTGCGGCCAAAAATCACGGCACGGCGCAAGGCGGCGTCGGCGTGGTCACCGAGCATGAGGATTACACCGCCGTGCTCGACGAGATCGCCGCCCATGGCGAACTATCCTATGCCACGCGCTTCGCCTTGGCGAAGAAGGCCTTCGTCCATACCGCGCGTTACGATGCCGCGATCGCCAACTGGCTGACCTCGCTCGACCCACAGCATCGTCCCGGCGATTTTCCCGACAAGCTGCATCTAGCCTTCGATAAGGGCGAGGAGCTGCGCTACGGCGAGAATCCGCATCAGCACGCCGCGTTCTATCGCGAAACCACGCCGGTTCCGGGCAGCATCGCCAGCTATCGCCAAATCCAGGGCAAGGAGTTGTCGTACAACAACATCGCCGACGCCGATGCCGCGTGGGAATGCGTCAAGGCCTTCGACGCTCGCACCGAGACGGCCTGTGTAATCGTTAAGCATGCAAATCCCTGCGGCGTTGCGCTTGCCGACAACGCCGCCCTGGCGTATCGCAAGGCGTTCAAGACCGACCCGACCTCGGCGTTCGGCGGCATCATCGCCTTCAACGTCGAAATCGACCGCGCCGCCGCCGAGGCGATTGCGGGGCAATTTGCCGAAGTCATCATCGCCCCGGCGGTGTCCGCCGAAGCGCGCGGCGTGTTCGCCGCCAAACAAAATCTGCGCGTGCTGATCGTGCCGCTTGGCCAATCGCAAAAAGCGCTCGACTACAAGCGCGTCGGCGGCGGTTTATTGCTGCAAAGCGCCGACCAAGCGCAGATTGCCGCCGATCAACTCAAACTGGTGACGCGGCGCGCGCCGACGGTGCAGGAAAGCGCGGATCTGTTGTTCGCGTGGCGCGTGGCGAAATACGTCAAGTCGAACGCGATCGTGTTCTGCAAGGACGGCATGACGGTCGGCGTAGGCGCGGGGCAGATGAGCCGCGTCGATTCGGCGCGCATCGCCGCGATCAAGGCCGAGAACGCCGGCTTGACCGTGGTCGGCTCGGTGGTCGCGTCCGACGCCTTCTTCCCGTTCCGCGACGGTTTGGACGTACTCGCCAAGGCCGGCGCAACGGCGGTGATTCAGCCCGGCGGTTCGGTGCGCGACGCCGAAGTGATCGCCGCCGCCGACGAGCAGAACATCGCCATGCTATTCACCGGCTTCCGCCATTTCCGTCATTAAGCAAAGTCAATTTAGCAAAAAATTAGCGACAGGCCTTTAGGCCTGTCGATCAAACACGTTTTGGAAGGGGTTTGCATCCCCTCCCAAAACGGTCGCCGAAACCCCGGCCTTCAGGCCGGGGTTAGCTCCCGCCGCCCTAAAGGGCGGGGTT
>DATETD010000533.1:0-5379 GCA_035283885.1 Rhodocyclaceae bacterium | reverse complement strand
ATACGTGTTCTACATCGATGTCGAAGGCCATGCCGACGACCCGCCGGTGGCGGCGGCTTTAAGCGAATTGAAACGCTGCGCCGGCTTCGTCAAGGAGTTGGGGTCGTATCCTAAAGCGGTAAATTCGGCGCGGGTAGGTTGGGCCGATAAGCCCAACAGGGTCGCCCACGTTGCCGCCGATGTTGGGCGCCCCAAGCCAGCCCAACCTACCGCTTTGTAGAAGATAAGCCGACGTATCGTGTTGGCCTATCTCGTTCGGCGGCTGTTGTATGCGATCCCGATTCTGATCGGCGTCAATCTGCTGACCTTCGCCTTGTTTTTCGTCGTCAATACGCCGGACGATATGGCGCGTATGCAGTTGGGCGTCAAGCGCGTCACGCCCGAGGCGATTCAGCGCTGGAAGGCCGAGCGCGGTTACGATAAGCCCTTGGTGTGGAACGAAGCGGCCAGCGGCAGCGGCAAAATCACCGAGACCATCTTCTTCGCCAAGTCGATCCGACTGTTCGTCGCCGATTTCGGTCGCGCCGACGACGGACGCGATATCGCGCGCGAAATCTCTTCGCGCATGGGGCCGAGTCTGGCGATCGCCATTCCGACTTTTATCCTCGGTTTGCTTACGGCGATTAGCTTCGCCTTGTTGCAAGCCTTGTTGCGCGCCACGGCGTTCGATTTGGCCGGCGTGGTGCTGGCGGTGGCGCTGATGTCGATCTCGGGCATGTTTTATATCGTCGGCGGTCAGTGGCTGCTGTCCAAAGTCTGGCATTGGGCGCCGATTTCGGGCTATAGCGTCGGCTGGGATGCGCCCAAGTTCCTGTTTTTGCCGGTGATTATCGGCGTGATCGGCGGCTTCGGCAGCGCCAGTCGCTGGTATCGCACCTTGTTTCTCGAAGAAATCACGCGCGACTATGTGCGCACCGCGCGCGCCAAGGGCCTGTCGGAGCGCGTGATATTGTTTCGCCATGTGCTGCGCAACGCCTTAATCCCGATACTCACCGGGGTGGTGGTGGTGATTCCGACCTTGTTTATGGGCAGCTTGCTGACTGAATCGTTCTTCGGCATACCTGGATTGGGTAGTTACACCATCGATGCGATCAATGCGCAGGATTTCTCGGTGGTGCGCGCGATGGTGTTTATCGGCTCGGCGCTGTATATCCTCGGCCTCATACTGACGGATATTTCCTATACCCTCGCCGATCCGCGGGTGCGTTTGCAATGAATGGCTGGCCGTTTCAGCCCGTGCTGCTCTGGTCCGACGCCTTGCTGTTGCTGCTCGGCGGGGCCGGCGCCGCGATGTTGTGGCTATCGGCGCGGCGCGAGGCGACGCGGCGTTCTTGGCAAAGCATCGCGCAAAATAACATCGCCATGGCGGCGGCCACCGTGTTGCTGCTGTTTATCGGCGTCGGCCTGCTCGATTCGCTGCATTTTCGCGCCCGCTTGACGCCGACGACCGCCGACGGCGGGCAGGCGACGCGCTATGCCGTCGAAGTGGAATCGCTGCTCGATGTGCTGTTGCAGCCGCTACGCTCCAAGGTCGAAAAGACCTATTCCGCCCCCTTGGCGACGCATTCGCTGGCCAAAGAAGCGTTGGAAAACTCCATGCAACGCGAATTCCCGCGCCTTAAATTCGGCGGCGCGCATCTTGGCGACGATCTCCAACGGCAGCGCGCGGATCTCGTGCATCGCAGCATCGGCGGCGCGGCGGCGGCGGTCGCGCTCTGGATCGTCTTGGTGTTGCCGTGGCGCAGATTGCAGGTAAAAGTCGGCGCTGACGAGACGGCTAGTCGCGCGGATGCAGTGGGTTGGCATGCGGTCGAATGGACCTTGCTCGCGGTCTTTGTGCTCGCGGGCATAACGACGGCGCTTGCTGCCGGTTATCACGTGCTAGGCACCGATAAAGTCGGCCAGGACGTGTTGTACCTCGCGCTCAAAAGCATACGCACCGGCCTATTGATCGGCACCCTAACCACCTTGACGATGCTGCCGCTCGCCGTGTTGTTCGGCATACTCGCCGGCTATCTCGGCGGCTGGGTAGACGATCTGATCCAGTACGTCTACACCACTTTAAGTTCGATTCCGGGCGTATTGCTGATCGCGGCGGCGGTGTTGACGATGCAAGTCGCCATCGATTTGCATCCAGAATATTTTGCCTCTTCCGCCGAACGCGCCGATGCGCGCTTGCTGGCGCTGTGCCTGATTATGGGCGTGACCAGTTGGACCGGCACCGCGCGCCTAGTGCGCGGCGAAACCCTGAAGCTGCGCGAACTCGAATTCGTCCAGGCCGCGCGCGCCTTCGGCGTCGGCCCGCTGGCGATCATGCGCCGCCATATCCTGCCGAATCTGATGCATATCGTATTGATCACGCTGGTGATGGATTTTTCCGGATTGGTGCTGGCCGAAGCCGTGCTGTCCTACGTCGGCGTCGGTGTCGACCCGAACACGATCTCGTTCGGCACGATGATCAATACCGCACGCATGGAACTCGCGCGCGAACCGATGGTCTGGTGGTCGCTGGCGGCGGCGTTCGGCTTCATGTTCGTGCTGGTGCTCGCGGCCAATCTATTCGCCGACGCGGTGCGCGATGCGTTCGATCCGCGCTTGGCGGCGTCAGCGCGTTGAAAACGAGCGTTGAAAAATCGCATTAGGAGCGTTGATATACATAATGCGTAGATTGGGCTGGCTATGGGGCGCCCGACTCATTGAGCACACGTCGCAATGTTGGGCTTCGCAAGCTCAGTGCCAACCTACCCCTCAGTGCCAACCTACCCTTGCCCCACTGCGTAGCCAGTAGTCCACTTTAAGCGGGAGGCCTTTTTGTGTATATGCGCATCCCCGATATTGTGCAGTGTGCGCATCAATGATATCGTCTATCTCTACATTGAGAAAGGAGCTGACCATGACTGCAATAAACCATTACGCTCACGCTGCTAAAAAGGCGACTAATGTATCTCTAGCGGAACCTCTTCTTGCTGAAGCCAAGGAACTGCGCATTAACATCTCTCAAGCAGCCGAAGCGGGTGTCGCTAAAGCAGTGGCTGAGAAACGTGCAAAGCTTTGGGTTCAGGAAAATCGAGAGGCATTTGAAAGCTCAAACGCCTACGTGGAGAAGCATGGTCTGCCATTGGCAAAGTACAGGATGTTCTAATGGCTAAATATGATGTATATCGAAACCCCGATGGTGTCGGTTATCTAATCGATGTTCAGGCGGATGTCAATAATCACTTTAATACGAGAGTGATGATTCCGCTGTTGCCTTTAGACGTTGCCCCCAAACCTGCGCGAACCCTTAATCCGTTGTTTGAGTTGAACGGGGAGATGCACTCTATGGTGACGCAATACATGGCCGCGATGCCCGTAAAGGTGCTCAAGGAAAAAATCTTCAGTCGCGAAGATCGCCATGATGAAATCGTGGCCGCAATTGACTTGCTTCTGCAAGGCTTCTAGCTTCGCTCATGTGGGCAAACAGATGAAGCGAGGGGCAATTGGTATCCTCAGGAATTCATGACATCATATTCTATACCCATTCAGGCCGCACGCCGCGCAGCCGCCATCCTTAAAGTGCGCGACCTCAGCGTCGAAATCCATGCCTCGGGCAAATGCCTGCGGCCTGTCGACGGCATCGGCTTCGATATCGCCGCCGGCGAGTGCTACGCCTTGCTCGGCGAATCGGGCTGCGGCAAGTCGATGACCGCCTTGGGTTTGATGGGCCTGCTGCCGAATGTCGCCCGAGTGACGAGCGGCACGGTCGAATTCCAACGGCAAGAACTGCTGTCCTTGTCCGAGAACGAAATGCGCCGGATACGCGGCGGCGGCGTCGGCATGATTTTTCAAGAGCCGGCCACCAGCCTGAACCCGGTGCTGACTATCGGGCAACAGATTGTCGAAGCGATTACGCTGCATTCGCCCTTGCGCGGCGCGGCGGCTAAGGCGCGCGCCGCCGAATTACTGACGCAAGTCGGCATCGCCGATGCGACGCAACGGCTCGACGCCTACCCGTTCCAGTTTTCCGGCGGCATGCGCCAGCGCGTCATGATCGCCATGGCCTTGGCCGGCGAGCCGCGCCTGTTGATCGCCGACGAGCCGACCACCGCGCTCGACGTGACGATACAAGCGCAAGTCCTGGATTTGCTGGATCGCTTGCGGCGCGAGCAGGGCATGGCGCTATTGCTGATTACCCACGACCTCGGCGTCGTCGCGCGCATGGCGGATCGCGTCGGCGTCATGTATGCCGGACAACTGGTCGAAGAAGCGACGCGCGAGCGTTTTTTCCAGCACAGCCTGCATCCGTATTCGCGCCGACTCTTCGCCGCCGTGCCCGATGTCGCACGACGCGGCCAGCGACTGGCGACGATCTCCGGCAGCGTACCCGCAGCGGATACCGTGCATCGTGGCTGCCGCTTCACCGACCGTTGCGCCGAAGTGCTGGAACTGTGCCGCGAGCTGCCGCCGCCCTGCTATCGCGCCCCCGATGGGCATTTCGTGCGCTGCCATCGCTATGCTGAAATCCGTATCGTGCCCGCCGATGAGGCGCATGCAAAAGTCGGCGCTGGCGAGACGGATACGCCGGCGCCGCGATTGCTGCAAGTCGATGAATTGGCGGTGCATTTCCCGATCAAGCGCGGTATTTTGCAACGCCAGGTCGGCGCAGTGCGCGCGGTCGACGGCGTCTCCCTGACGCTGGCCGCCGGGCGCACCCTGGCCCTGGTCGGCGAATCGGGCTGCGGTAAAACCACCGTCGGCAAAGCCATCCTGCATCTAGTGCGCCCCAGCGCCGGGCGCGTGAGTTTTGCGGGCACGGAACTGACCACGCTCGCGCCTAAGCACTGGCCGGCGATGCGCGCGAACATGCAAATGGTGTTCCAAGACCCGTTCGCCTCGCTTAATCCGCGCCTGCGCGTCGGCGAAATTATTGCCGAAGGCATGCGAGCATTGCATATTGCGCGCAACGTCGACGATCTTGCCGCACGCAGCGCCGCCGTCTTGCAACAAGTCGGCCTCTCCGCCGATATGTTGCTGCGCTACCCGCACGAGTTTTCGGGCGGCCAACGCCAACGGCTGGCGATCGCGCGCGCCCTGGCGGTGTCGCCGCAACTACTGATCTGCGATGAACCGACCAGCGCGCTCGATGTCTCGGTGCAGGCGCAAATCCTCAACCTGCTATCCGATCTGCAACGCGAGCTAAAACTGGCCTACCTGTTTATTACGCATAATCTCGGCGTAGTCGAATACCTCGCGCACGACGTGGCGGTGATGTATCTAGGCCGCATCGTCGAACGCGGCCCGACCGAAGCACTGGTGCGCCGCCCGCGCCATCCCTACACCCAGGCGCTACTCGCCGCCGTGCCGCCGATCGAAGCCATGCGCGCAGAAAAACGCACCGCG
>DATETD010000532.1:0-3302 GCA_035283885.1 Rhodocyclaceae bacterium | reverse complement strand
GCACTGTTGTCGCAGGCCACCGCCAGCGGCTGGGTGCTCGCCGCCGGCATGATCGGCGTCGCTGCGATGATGATCGCCTCGATTACCGCCGACCCGCTCGAAGACGGCGACCCCGGCACCACTTCGGTGATCGCGCTGATGGTGTGCTTCTCCTTGGGCGCAATTATCTGGTACGGCTACGCCTCGATCGCCGTGATGCTGGCGATCGCCACCACGGTGCTGCTGTACTTCAAAGCGCAGTTGCACGGCATCACGCTCAAACTCACCTCGACCGACATCTTATCCATATTGCAATTCGGCGTCTTATCGATGGTGGTGCTGCCGATTTTGCCGAACAAGAATTTCGGCCCCTACGGCGCGCTCAATCCGCAGCAGATCTGGTGGATGGTGGTGCTGATCTCCGGCGTCTCGCTTGCGGGCTACACCGCCTTGCGCCTAGTCGGCGCGCGCCATGGCGCGACCTTGATCGGCCTGTTCGGCGGTTTAGCCTCGTCGACCGCCACGACGATGATTTTCGCACGCCATGCGCGCGCCCACCTCAACCTGGATCGCACCGCGATGGTGGTGATCCTGATCGCCAATATCGTCGTCATGGTGCGGCTGGGCCTCGTGTCCTTCGTCGTCGCGCCCGCCGTCATCGTCCCGCTATCCATCGTGCTAGGAAGCGGCATTCTTTTGGGATTTATCGCCACGATCTGGGGCTGGCGGCAACTCGACCGCAACGAGACGCTGCCGATGCCCGAAGTGAGCAATCCGACCGAGATCAAAACCGCGCTGACCTTCGGCGCGCTCTACGCCGTCATCTTGGTGCTGTCGTCGTGGCTGCAAGACATCGCCGGCAATAGCGGCTTGTATCTGGTGGCGCTGGCCTCGGGCCTGACCGATGTCGACGCCATCGTACTGTCGTCGTTGCGCCTGTTTGGGCTGGCCAAACTCAGCGCCGCCGAGACTGTCACCGCGATCGCGCTGGCGACCTTGGCGAATCTGACCTTCAAAACCGGACTGGTGATCGCGATCGGCGGCGCAAGCTTAAGCCGCCGCACCCTGCCGGGCCTCGCCGCGATCGCGATCGGCTTGATCGGCGGGCTGTGGCTGAGTCGGTGGTATGTGGGGTGAGAAACCCGGATAGCCGTCTCACTAGCCAGTGGGCAAATTGCACTTTCGGCGACCCAGGCTCGATCTCATTGAGCGTACTGCGCCCGATAAGCGTGTTACTTAAAACTGTCCCCGGAATTCGAGCGGCGCGTCGGCGCGCTCCAGAGCGCGACGCAGATCGAGCGCGCAGCCGTCGATCCACGCAAAGACGTCGTCGATCGCATGCGTCGCCGTATCGAAATAGTCGCCGGCGCCGATGTCGACCCGATGTTCGTTCAGCAAATGCCGACGAATCATTTCGACCAGTTCTTCCACTGTCCGCGCAGTCGCCGACGAACGCGCGCTGGGGGCGGCGGCCAGGGCCTGAGCGATCAGCGCCTCGGCGCGGCTGGCGAGAAACATCAGCCGCACCCGTGCGACGGGCGAACATTTTCCGTGCGCCGCAACGCTGCTGCCTACGGCGCGCGCCTGCCCCAGACACTCGGCCAAAGCCGGCAACCTCATAGCATAGTTACGCACCACGCCGGCCGCAACTCGATCCGGTAGCGCCAATTCGATCCGCGCCTCGCCGAGCGCGGCCAACCAGCCCAGCACTTTAGTGACCAGATCGGTGTGGGCGGCGATATTTTGCTCCGTCGTCATCGATGCGTAAGCGTCGGCCAGCGCCTGCCATTGGTGACGCAGCATCGCCATGTCGTTATGGTCGAAACAAGGCCACGGGCTGTCCGTTTCGAGTGTCGCCGTCTGCATCGAGGCGTTGAATTGCCGCTCCAGAAGTTGCCGCAATTCGGCGATGCGGCCTTCGAACGAACGGTCGCCGGATAGCCAAGCGCTGCTCATGCCGCGATGGCGCTGGAGCGACTTGATCAGGCCCAGCAAGCGCTCGCAGCCGTCGAACGCTTGGCGCGCCTTGTCCAGATCGCGGCTCTTGCGTCCGAACGACGGGCGCAACCACAGCAAGGTCGCGAAACCGATGGCGAAAACGGTCAGGGGTAGGCTGATGGTAGTTTCCATGGCGATACTCACTCGTATTTGAAGGACTGGATGACGCCGGCCAACTGGGACGACATCGTTTCGAGATACCGGGCCAGGTCGCGGTTGTCGGCGACCAAATGCTCGTTTTGCTCCGCGAGCCGCGCCACCTGGTCCACATCGTTGGCGATACTCTCGCTGGCGGTGCTTTGTTCGGCGCTGGCGCTGGCGATTTCCCGCACCGCCGCCAAGGTCAGCGCCACCTGCGCCACGATACGCGCCAGCGCGTCGAGCACCTGCGTCACGTCGGCGCTGCCCGCATGCACCTCGCCGTCGGCTTCGCCGATCGAAGTCAACATCGCGGCGATATCGCTTTGCAGACTGCCGATGCGTGCGTGGATATCGCGGGTGGCGTCGGTGGTGCGCTCGGCCAGTTTGCGCACCTCGTCGGCGACGACCGCAAAACCGCGTCCGGCTTCGCCCGCGCGCGCCGCCTCGATGGCGGCGTTGAGCGCCAGCAGATTGGTCTGATCGGCAATCCCGGCGATCGTCTTGACGATGCCGCCGATTTCGTTCGAGCGTAGCTCCAAGCGCGCTGCGGTTTGCGCCGACTCGTTCATTCGCGTGCCGACGCGCGCCATGCGTCGCGCCAACTCCTCGCCGGCGTCGCGCCCATGGAGCGCCGCGCCGTTGGCCGCCTCGGCCATGTGCGCCGCGTCTTGCGCATTGTCGCGGCTGGAGGCGAGACTCACCGACAGTTGCTCCAAGGTGGCGGCCGACGATACGGTCACGTCGCGTTGCGAACGCACGCCTTCGTCACCCTGGCCGGCATTGGAGCTGCTTTCGGTCGCGACGCTGGAAAGTTCGCGGCAGGAACGCGAAAGATCCGCCAGCAAGCGCACATAGGCGCGAACCATCGCGTTCATGCTTTCGATCAGCACCTTGTCGCGACCGGCGCTGACCGGCAGCCGGCGCGTCAGATCGCCCTGCTCCACCGCGCCGGTAAATCGAATCAATTCGCGCCGGAAGGCCGCGCGCTCGCGCTGCCGACGCCACGCCAGCGCAAGCGCCGCCAGCAGCAAGGGAATCGCCCCCCACCGATAGGGCGTTTCGGCCATCGCCGCCAGCCCGGCAGCGAATGCGATCGTTAATCGGGCGATAGCCTGCAAAATGCCATCCGCAGAGGCCCTATCGTCGGGAGCGGAAGCGGAGTGCGCAGCGGCTTGGGGGTCATG
>DATETD010000531.1:0-18972 GCA_035283885.1 Rhodocyclaceae bacterium | reverse complement strand
GCCGTCGCCGATGATGTGGTGCATCGTCAGGATAAACACATGCTCGTTGTCGGCGAGCTTCAGCAGGCGCGCGCGCAGCAGTAAAGCGCCTTGCGCGAGGTCGAACGGCGTCAGCGCCTCGTCGCGCACGATCTGCTTAAGTTGCTGCTGCTGCGTTGCGGCGCCCTGCGCGCTAAGGTCTTGCAGCGGGCAGTCGACCCGCACCCCGGACAGCGGAACTTGCACTGGCTGGTCGTTTTCTATCGCGAAGGCGCTGTGCAACACTTCGTGACGTTCGACGACGCCTTGCAGCGCCTGTTGCAGCGCGGCAACGTCGAGCGCGCCCGCGATATGCAGTTCGATCGGCGGCATGACGAAGGCCGCGGAATTGCCGCGATCCAGCCGGTCGAGAAACCAGAAACGCTGCTGGCCGGTCGACAGCGGCAGGCCGCGTCCGCGCGGTTGAATCGGGATCGGCTTTTCGTCCCAGGCCTCGTTCTGGCGTTGCTCCAGCAAGGCGATCAGACTCTGCTTTTCTTGCGCGAGGCGCGCGCGGAGTTCGTCGGTCAGCGCGCCTTTGGGCGCGCTGAAGCGCAGCTTGCCGGCGTCGACGCTGAGTTTGATGTCGAGGGCTTCGAGTTCTTGCAGTAGCGATGCGGCTGTATTCATGACGTTACTTGAGAAGTATGTATGTGATTCAACTATTCGTAAAACTTGTTGCTGGCGCGCGCCGAGGCTTCGTAGACTTGGGGCAGATCGAAATGTCGGGCTTGCATTAAAGACTCGCGCATCGCGACGACGAATTGATCGGTGATTTGGAACGGCAAGCGATCCGGACGTTTGTTGTGGTCGAGGATTTCGAGGGCGAGTTTGGCCGCCACTTCGCCCTGTTCGTAGGGCGAAGTGCCGATCGCCAGCATGCCGCCGTCTTCGGCAAAAAATGCGTTGGCGCCGATCACCGGCACCGGCGAGTTCTTTTCGGTCCAGGCGATCAACTCGCCGGGAGGCACCATCCCCGGCTCGTTGGCGTTGCGCCGGATTTTGCGGTAATTCGAATTGATCAGGAAATCGACCTGGCCGGCGCTATCGCGCACGGCCTGTTTCCATTCGTCGAAAGTATTCAGCAGTTTCGAATCGAGGATGCGAAACGGCGCCCAATTGTATTTACGGAAAAACTTTTCGTCGCCGAGTACGGTTTCCGAGGTGTCGCCGATAAACTGGATGCGTAGCGGCGTTTGCAGATTGTTGCGTTGTGCGGCGATCTGTAGGGTTTCTTTGAGCGCGGCAAGCGGCAATCGCTCCAAAATACCCGTGACGTTGGTCGCCTTGTCGAACCCATAGGCGGCGGGTTCGTTATTGACGCCCGCAAAGACGATTTTGATCGTGGGATGGTTCAGATAATGACGGGTGACGAATTGTTGGGCGTCGTCGTCGATGGCGACGATCACATCCGGCGGGGAGTCGTCGATCATACGTCGCGCTCGTGTGCCGGCGTTGGTCTTGAACTCTATCGTCGGGTGCCGCTTGGTGTCGAGGTAATACCAGCGTATCGCCAGATCGCGGTGCTTGTCGAGCACGCGTTTGAGACCGGTATTGACGTCTTTGACCCAGGAATATTCCTTGTCGTAACTTTGCAGAATCAGCACATGCGGTTTGCTGGTGCTGAACCAGACGAACATGCCGATCGATCCGAGGAGAAAGACGGTGACGATCAGGGTTTCCAGACGAATTTTCATAATAGCCCCATAGCCTTCCAGAAGGGAATCGAAATGTAGATGGCGGCGAGTCGGACGAGATTCATCGCGCCGTTATAGTACAGGAAGGTTTTTTCGTCATAGAGCTTATTTTCGCGATTGAATGCCTGGAGTTGCAGGTAATAAGAGCATTGGTAAGGGAGGTACCACATTTCGCCGAGAATCAGGATCACGAAGCCGACCACCCAGGGGTTGACGCCGTAGATTTCGGCCAGCGGCATGAACAGCGTGGCGAGGATGACGATGGTGGCGCTGATCGGCACCAGCAGTCGTATGACGAAGACGATGCCGAACAACAGCAGCACGAATAGGCCGAAACTTTCGCGCATATAGCCGCCGAGGCCGGGCAGGGCGGCGGCCAATTGGTGATCCAAGCCGAGGTAGTTGAACGCGCCGACCAATCCGGTCAGTCCGCTGAGATAGAGCAGAAACGGCCAATCGATTTTTTCGGTGAGTTCTTTTTTGGAGAGCGAGCCGAACAGCAACAGGCCATACAGCACCGCGAGTCCGAGCCAGGGAGGCTGGATGCGATGCAACGAAGCGGTCATCATGCCGATCAAGAAAACGCCGATGCCGATCAACGCCGCCCATTCGCGTTGCTTGAGCTTGCCCATCAGTTCGAGTTGCGCGGTGATGCGTTCTTTGGCGAGTTGCGAGAGTTCCTCGCTACGGAATAGGAGGGCGGTCAGGATGGCGTGCGCTCCGAGCAAGACGACCAAGGCGGCGGTCGATGCGACCAACCATTTGAAACCCTGAAATTGATCTTGCATTTGTGCGGGAAGCAGACCGAAGACGGCGAAGTTGACGGTTTTACTGCTGATGAACATCGCCGACAGCAGGCTGACGCCGGCAAATGCGCTGACGCAGAGTTGAGTCGCGGCGCGGCCAAGATGCGCAAAGCGCAGGTTTTGCACCATATCGCTGAAAAACGGAGTGACCAGCGAGACGCGTCCGTTGATCGAAGGAACCAGCGGCGTCAGCAATAAACCGGCGAACGTTAAGCCGAAGTTATGCCAAAAACGGTTGTTGGGCAAATGGCGCAACATCAACAGCATCGCTCGATAACTTAAGCCCGAAGTGACGATGACGGTGCTCAAGCCCAGGATGCTCATCGCCATCAAGAATCCGTCCGAGGAGAATCCCGACAGCACCACGATCGGCGGCACCAGCCCGGAAATCAGTATCGCCATGACGGCGAATAAGCCGGGCACATAATCGTCGACCAAGGAGAATACCCACATGGTGACGGTCGCCGAGAAAATCGCCAGAAACATCGAGGCGCTGCGATCCATACCGTAATGAGCGCCGACTTGCAAGGTCAGTATGGGGAGCACGATGGCCAGCAGCCAGCCGATAATCAGGGTCGGGCTCCCCGATTTCTTTTTGGCAGCGATTTTGGTTTCCTGCGTTTGCAGTCGATTGCCGGTGATATGGCTCATCAGCGCATACAGGAATTCGTTTTTCAGCGTGGGCTGAGCGGCGACCAGCGGGCGCAAGCTTTTGCCGGGGATGCGCAGCAGCACGACATCGGTCGCGGCTTTGGCGTCGGCGAGATAATTTTGCGCTTCGGTCGCGCATTCTTCGCCGACGCGCGCACAAGAGGGCGTATGGATTTCGCCGTCCGGCGTGTGCAGGCGAATTTCGCCGGAAATAATCAGAAACAGATCGTTTGCAGCACTGTCCGTTTGGTAAATGGTTGTTCCTGCGGGAAAACTCTGTTCTTCGATATAGGGGAGCAGTCGCGACAGGGCAGCATAATTGCATTTTGCCAAAATCGGGTCGCGCAGCAATCGATCTACGATAGGTATCATGGGGCGCCGGTAGGATGGAAGTTGGTCATATTTTACGTTTATACCTTGGTTTAAGACAATCGTCGATGATTTCCGCTGTATTCATAAACCTGCTTTCCGCAGATTACGCAGATTTCCGCAGATTAACATCGTCAATTCATAGAGTTGCTGCAAAATTGAGGTAAACCCGCTGGGTGAATGGCGAATGATCCTCAACTTATCGATTAATCTGTGGATGCAATTGGGGTTTTTAGGGTAAGCCGTTGCAGGCAGTCGCCGATGTCGCAGAGTACGTTCCAAGGCAAAAAAAAACCTGGCGAGATTGTGCCAGGTTATTCCCCGCGCGCCGTGAAAGTCGGCGCTGGCGGGACGGATAGGGCGGGCGATCCGCCGATCAGGCCGGATGATCGGCGGAAGCGGATTCCTCGGCGGCAATCGCCTTCATCGATAGACGCACGCGGCCTTTATCGTCGGTTTCGATGACCTTGACTTTGACGATTTGACCTTCCTTGAGATAGTCGGCGACGGCATTGACGCGTTCGTTGGCGATTTGCGAGATATGCAGTAGGCCGTCCTTGCCGGGCAGCAGGCTGACGATGGCGCCGAAATCCAGTAGGCGCAACACCGTGCCTTCGTAGATGCGACCGACTTCGACTTCGGCGGTGATGTCTTCGATGCGTTTCTTGGCGACTTGCGCCGCTTCGGCATTGACCGAGGAGATCACCACGGCGCCGTCGTCGCCGATATCGATGACGCAGCCGGTTTCTTCGGTCAGCGCGCGAATCACGGCGCCGCCCTTGCCGATGACATCGCGAATCTTTTCGGGATTGATCTTGAGGTGGATCATGCGCGGCGCAAAGTTGGACACTTCGGTGCGCGGGCCGGCAGTCGACTCGGCCATGATGCCCAGAATATGTAAGCGCGCTTCTTTGGCCTGGGCCAACGCCACTTGCATGATTTCGCGCGTGATGCCCTGGATCTTGATGTCCATTTGCAGTGCGGTAATGCCGTTGTCGGTGCCGGCGACCTTGAAATCCATGTCGCCGAGATGATCTTCGTCGCCGAGAATATCGGTCAGCACGGCGAAACGGTTGCCTTCCTTGATCAGTCCCATCGCAATTCCGGCGACGTGCGCTTTCAACGGCACGCCTGCATCCATCAGCGCCAGCGAGCCGCCGCAGACCGAGGCCATCGACGAGGAGCCGTTCGATTCGGTGATTTCGGACACGACGCGCATCGAGTAGGAGAATTCGTCGGGTGCGGGCAGTACGGCGGCGATGGCGCGTTTGGCAAGGCGACCATGGCCGATTTCGCGCCGCTTCGGCGTGCCGACGCGACCGGTTTCGCCCGTGGCGTAAGGAGGCATGTTGTAGTGCAGCATGAAGCGGTCGCGGTATTCGCCTTGCAGGGCGTCGATGACTTGTTCGTCGCGACCGGTGCCTAGCGTGGCGACTACCAGGGCTTGAGTTTCGCCGCGCGTGAATAGCACCGAACCATGGGTGCGCGGCAGCACGCCTTTACGGACGCTGATCGGGCGCACGGTGCGCGTATCGCGTCCGTCGATGCGCGGTTCGCCGTTGAGAATCTGATTGCGCACGATTTTGGCTTCGAGTTCGAACACTAAGCTGCCGACCAAGGTCGAATCGGGCGGGTTGTCCATGCCTTCGGTCAGGGCAATAATGGTGTTTTTGCAAATCTCGCGCGTTCTGAGGGTGCGCGCTTGTTTGCTGGTGATGCGGTAGGCTTCGCGCAGATCGGCTTCGGCGACTTCGGCGACGCGCGCCGCCAAGGCTTCGTTCTTGGGCGCGGCTTGCCAATTCCATTCGGGCTTGCCGGCGTGTTCGACCAGTTCGTTGATCGCGCGAATCGCGGCTTGCATGTGCTCGTGGCCGTACATCACGGCGCCCAGCATGATTTCTTCGCTGAGTTGTTGTGCTTCGGATTCGACCATCAGCACGGCGCTTTCGGTGCCGGCGACGACGAGGTCGAGTTGAGTTTTTTGCAGTTGGGTTTTGGTCGGGCAGAGAACGTAGTTGCCGTCGATATAACCGACGCGCGCCGCACCGATCGGGCCGTTGAACGGAATGCCCGAAATCGCCAAAGCCGCCGAAGAGCCGATCAGAGCCGGGATGTCGGCGTCGATTTCAGGGTTGCTCGACAGGACGGTGCAGACGATCTGCACTTCGTTGTAGAAGCTTTCGGGAAACAACGGACGCAACGGGCGGTCGATCAGGCGCGAAGTCAGAATTTCCTTTTCGGACGGGCGGCCTTCGCGCTTGAAGAATCCACCCGGAATGCGACCGGCGGCATAGGTTTTTTCTTGGTAATCGACGGTCAGCGGAAAGAAATCCTGACCGGGCTTGGCCGAATGCGCGCCGACGACGGTGGCGAGCACGACAGTGTCTTCCATGGTGACCAGCACGGCCCCACCGGATTGGCGCGCGATTTCGCCTGTTTCGATAGTGACCGTATGGTCGCCGTAAGCGAAGCTTTTCTTGATTGAATTCAGCACGAAGAAATCCTTTTAACAAAAAATAAAGCCGATGCGACCTTTAGGATCGCATCGGCGTGAATATCGAAATACGCGATAGCGCAATACCGTCGCAGGGTAGGCGCGCGACAAAACCGGGACAAATGGCCGAATAGGACAGTTGCCCCGGATAGGCGAACGTGGCGGCTGCGATTGCAGAGTACGTAGCGTTCGAATCGGCTCAAACTCGTTTGCGCAATCGATCTGATGGAAATAGGCGAGGCAATGTGCGGCAGTCTGCGCAGACTATCGATAATGAATTTATGGAGCGATGCTTCGCGTCCGCGCAGGCTAAATCCGCCAATTATCCGCCAATTATTTGCGCAGGCCCAAACGCTCGATCAACGAACGATAGCTGTCGAGGTTCTTGCTTTTCAGGTAATCCAGCATCTTGCGCCGCTGGCTGACCATCTTCAGCAAGCCACGACGCGAATGGTGGTCTTTGTTGTGCGTCTTGAAGTGGCCGGTCAGGTCGTTGATGCGCGCGGTAAGCAGTGCAACCTGAACTTCCGGAGATCCCGTATCACCTTGAGCGCGCTGGTAGTCGGTAACAATCTTGGCTTTGTCGGGTGTGGAAAGTGCCATGGTGGTGTCCTTGCTGATCCTATAGTGTTTGTTGTCTTGCAGAACTGGCGATTATACCGTCCGCAGGGTAATTTCTTCAAGTAGCGAAGTTAAAAAGCTGTAAATGAATCGGTCGGTCCGGGGTTGGGAGTTGAGAACGGGCGCTTAAACAGGCGCTTAATGGGGCGATTGGGCGATTAGGCGCTGGGGTTGCAGGATGCCTTCGTCGCCGCCGAGGCATACTCCCAGAAAGTTTTTATCGCGGTCATAAACGCGGATTCGTCCCCGAGCGCCGCTCCAGGGGACGGCTTGTCCGAAGCTGATGCGAACTGCATTGACGGGATCGAGTTCGACGGCGGGAAGCTCCAGCAAGAGATAATCGGGCGCATGGAGTTTTCGGTCGAGTTCGTCGTGCGTGAGCGTGTCCAACGCCGCGAAAGTATGGCTATCCGCGACATCCAGTCGGCCCAAGCCGGTGCGACGTAAAGCGCTTAAATGAGCGCCGCATCCCAGGTGTTCGCCGATATCCGCCGCCAGCGTGCGCACATAGGTGCCCTTGCTGCAAGCGACATCGAAAATAAAACTATCGACGCCGAGGATCTCGACCAGCGCGAGCGAATGGATATGCACGCGGCGCGGCGTGCGTTCCAGTTCGATACCTTCGCGGGCGTATTCGTAGTAAGGTTTGCCGTCGCGTTTGAGCGCGGAGTACATCGGTGGAATCTGCTCGATTTCGCCGGTGAATGCAGCTAAGGCGTGCTCGATGGCGCTTGGGGTCGTATCGACGGCGCGGCGTTGCAGAACTTCGCCTTCGGCGTCGGCGGTGACAGTGGTAACGCCCAAACGCACCGTCGCGCGGTAGCGCTTGTCGGCATTCAACCAGTCGCCGGAAAATTTCGTGGCTTCGCCGAGACAGATAGGCAGCAGCCCGGTCGCCAAGGGGTCGAGCGTGCCGGTATGCCCGCCCTTGTCGGCGTTATACAGCCGACGTACTTTTTGCAGGGCCTGGTTGGAACTGATTCCCAGAGGCTTGTCCAGCAACAGCACGCCGTCGACGTGACGCCGTGGCCGACGTGCGGGAAAGCGCGAGTTATTCACGGGTTGGCGATTTCTCGATCATTATGCGTCGGCGGCGCCTTGGTCAGATTTGACGGCTGCGTCGATCAATTGCGATAAACGTGCACCTTCGGCCACCGAGGCGTCGAACACGAAATGCAATTCGGGCGTCTGGTGGATGCGTATGCGCCGTCCCAGTTCGCGTCTTAAAAAACCTGCCGCCCGCTTGAGTCCGGCGGCGATCGCGACATTGTCGGCGGCGCCGGCCATCGAGGTGTAAAACACCTTGGCATGGGCATAGTCCGGGGTCACCTCGACATCGGATAGCGTGATCAAGGTCAGTTTATTGGCAATGCGCTGATCTTTGAGATGGAAGCGCAGCAAGTCGGCCAATTCGCGCCGAATCTGTTCCGAGATTCGATCCGAGCGCGAAAAACTACGATTGTGCGAATTGGCCATAATTGGGATGCCGCCTTATAGTTTGCGTGCGATTTCCTGAATTTCGAAGACTTCCAAGCGGTCGCCTTCGAAAATATCGTTGTAATTCTTCAGGCTCAAACCGCACTCGAAACCTTCCTTGACTTCGCGCACGTCGTCCTTGTAGCGTTTGAGCGAATCCAGTTCGCCGGTATGCACGACGACGTTGTTGCGCAACAGACGGATCGAGGCGCTACGTTTGACGATGCCGGATAGCACCATACAGCCGGCCACGGCGCCGATGCGCGAAATGCGGAATACCTGACGGATTTCCACCGTGCCGAGTATGACTTCGCGACGTTCGGGCGCGAGCATGCCCGACAGCGCCGCCTTGACTTCGTCGACTGCCGCGTAAATGATATTGTAGTAGCGGATATCGACGCCGAAATTTTCCGCCGCTTTGCGCGCACCCGCATCGGCGCGCGTATTGAAACCTAAGATCACCGCCTTGGACGCCGTCGCCAGATTGACGTCCGACTCACTAATACCGCCTACGCCAGCGTGGATAATGGTGACTTTGACTTCGCTGGTCGAAAGTTTCTGCAAGGACTGCACCAGAGCTTCCTGCGAACCTTGGACGTCGGCTTTGACGATCAGCGGTAGATTGCGAACTTCGCCTTCGGCCATCTGTTCGAACATATTCTCGAGCTTGGCGGCCTGCTGCTTAGCCAATTTGACGTCGCGGAACTTGCCTTGGCGGAATAGGGCGATTTCACGCGCCTTACGTTCGTCCGCCAACACCATACATTCGTCGCCGGCCGACGGAACGTCGGTCAAGCCCTGAATTTCCACCGGAATGGACGGCCCCGCCGAGTCGATCGATTTGCCGTTTTCGTCCAGCATCGCGCGCACCCGACCGAAAACCGCGCCGGCCAGCAAGACATCGCCGCGCTTCAGGGTGCCCGATTGCACTAGAATCGTGGCGACCGGACCGCGACCTTTATCGAGACGGGCTTCGATGATCAAGCCTTTGGCAAGCGCATCTTGCGGTGCGGTCAACTCCATGACTTCGGCTTGCAACAGCACATGTTCGAGCAGGTCGTCGATCCCTTGGCCGGTTTTGGCCGAGACCGAGACGAAAGGAGTTTCGCCGCCGTATTCTTCGGGGACCACGCTTTCCGCGATCAGTTCTTGGCGCACGCGCTCCATATTGGCGTCGGGTTTGTCGATCTTGTTGACTGCGACCACCAGCGGCACATTGGCTGCTTTGGCGTGATGGATCGCTTCGCGCGTCTGCGGCATCACGCCGTCGTCGGCGGCCACCACCAGAATGACGATATCCGTCGCCTTGGCGCCGCGAGCGCGCATGGCGGTAAAGGCTTCGTGTCCGGGCGTATCGAGGAAGGTAATCACGCCGCGCGGGGTTTCGACGTGATAGGCGCCGATATGTTGGGTAATGCCGCCTGCTTCGCCGTGAGCGACGCGGCTCTTGCGGATGTAATCGAGTAGCGAGGTCTTGCCGTGGTCGACGTGGCCCATAACGGTAACCACCGGCGCGCGCGGCAGTTGTTCCGCGTCCTTATGGGTGGTTTGTTCGTTGAGGAAGGCGTCCGGATCGTCGAGTTTGGCGGCGAACGCCTTATGCCCCATTTCTTCGACCAAAATCATGGCCGTTTCCTGATCCAACACTTGGTTGATGGTGACCATAGAACCCATTTTCATCAAAACCTTGATGACTTCGGCGGCCTTGACCGCCATTTTATGCGCTAGTTCGGCGACGGTCAGGGTTTCGGGAACATGGACATCGTAGACGATCGCTTCCACAGCGGGCGTCGGCGCCATTTCTTCGCCGCCGTGACGACCATGACGACCGCCCTTGGCGCCGCGCCATGTCGATGTGCCTGCATCGCCACGGGTCTTGATGGTGCGACGTTTGGCGGCGTCGTCTTTCCAGTTGTCTTTGCCTTGCTTGGCTTTGTTTTCGTCTGGCTTGGCTGCAGGCTTATGTATGGTGCCCGAGACGCCTGGCGCGGTTTTCTCTTTTTTCGGCGCCGCCTTGGCCGAGTCGGCGGTAGTGGCGGGTTTGGCCGGCTTGGCCTCCGGCGCCGGCGTTACGGGCGTCGGCGCCGGTTTGGAGCGTGCATCGGCGTCGGCGCGTGCTTTGGCTTCGCGCGCCACTCGTTCGGTTTTTCTTTTGAATTCGGCGGCTTGAAGCGCCGCCAGTTCGGCTTGTCGCTTGGCTTCGGCTTCGCGTAAGGCGCGTTGCGCCGGGTCGATCACCGAACGGATAATTTGGGGGCGCGGCGCGGCAGGCGGTTGGGCGGCTGGCGGTTTGACGTCGGGCGCAGGGGCTTTTTTAGCGGCGCCGTGCGTCGTGCTTGCGGGCGACTTGCCTGCGGTTTGAGCTCTGCTATCCGGTGCGGTCCTGCTTGCCGCTTCTTGCGGGCGCTTGGGCGCGGCAACGGCTGTCGGCGCGGTCGACATTTGAGTCGGCTTGGTCGGTGCGGTGGAAGGCGGCGTCGGTGGCGAAGCTTCTTCTGCGGGCGCCGACGCTGGGGTTTGTGGCGCAGGTTTCTCGTTAGCCGGCGGTTCAGTGGCGACAGACGCCGGATCGACGGGTTTGGCGATGGGGGCGGGTGCTTGGTCGGCTTCGATCGCTTGCGTCGTTGGCTCCGGCGCCGATTCCGCTGCCGCTTCCGTCATCGGGGTTGTTGCAGCGACAGGAGGTGTCGTCACTGTCGTCGCCGCCGCCGCAGGCGTCATTGCGGTCTTTTCCGGACTGGACGTTGCGGCGATGGTTGTCGAGACCGGCGTGCCGGAATCGACGTCCGCAGTATCGTCGAGGTCGTCGTCGGCTATCTCGGCGTTCTGGGTTTCGCTGCCGAGTTCGTTGGGGTCGCGTTTGACGAAAACCCGCTTCTTACGCACTTCGACTTGGATGGTGCGCGCCTTGCCGGATGAGTCGGCGGCGCGGATTTCACTGGTTTGTTTGCGCATCAGCGTGATTTTGGCGCGAGGAGCGCTGGCCCCATGCGCTTTGCGCAGATACTCCAATAGACGGGTTTTGTCCTGCTCGGAGATCGTGTCATGCGCGGCCTCCTTGTTGACCCCCGCCTTGGCAAGTTGCTCCAGTAGAGCAGGAGCTTCCATTTTAAGCTCGGTCGCAAATTGGGAAACAGTCATTGAAGCCATGCCTTACCTCTCACTCTCATTCGGCCAACCAGTATTTCTGGTGAAATTCTTGTACCACGCTTGTAACGCTGCATATACTTACCGAATCGCGCTACTCGGTAAACCAGTGAGCGCGCGCGCCGGTGATCAGCGCCTTTGCTTGCGCGGTATCGATGTCCGTGAGTTCGACCAGTTCATCCACTGCCAAATCGGCAAGCGCTTCCAGATCGGCGACTCCGGCTTGGGCGAGTTTAGCCGCCAGTTCATTATCCATTCCAGGTAGCGCGAGAATGTCGTCGTCAACTTTTTCGAGTTTTTCCTCGACGACGATGGCGTCGGTGAGCAAGGCGTTGCGTGCGCGATCGCGCAATTCGTTGACGGTCGCTTCGTCGAAGGCGTCGATTTCCAGCATCTCGGCCAAGGGCACATAGGCGATCTCTTCCAAGGTCGAGAAACCTTCTTCGATCAAGATATTGGCGACTTCTTCGTCGACATCGAGCTTGTCGATAAACAGGGAGCGGATAGCGACGTTTTCCGATTCGGTTTTCTGCTGCGATTGTTCGACGGTCATCAGATTGATAGTCCAGTCCGTCAATTCGGAAGCGAGGCGTACATTCTGTCCGCCGCGACCGATGGCGATGGCCAAATTGTTCTCGTCGACCACCACATCCATCGCGTGCTTTTCTTCATCGACCACAATGCTTTGCACTTCGGCGGGCGCGAGCGCGCCGATAACGAATTGCGCCGGATCGGCCGACCAGAGAATGATATCGACGCGTTCGCCCGATAGTTCGTTGGTGACGGCGGTGACGCGCGAACCGCGCATTCCTACGCAGGTGCCGATAGGGTCGACGCGCGCGTCGTTGGATTTGACGGCGATTTTGGCGCGCAAGCCCGGATCGCGCGCCGCGGCGCGAATTTCGAGCAAACCGTCTTCGATTTCGGGCACTTCGAGTTCGAATAACTTCATGATGAACTCGGGGGCGGTGCGCGAGAGTATCAATTGCGGGCCGCGCGCCTGGCGATCGATCTTCATGAGCCATGCACGCACTCGGTCGCCGGGGCGCAGATTTTCTTTGGGGATCATTTGATCGCGCGGCAGCAGCGCTTCGATTCGTCCGGCTTCGACGATGGCGTTGCCGCGCTCCATGCGCTTTACCGTGCCGCTGACCAGAAATTCCTTGCGATCGAGGAAGTCGTTGAGCACCTGTTCGCGCTCGGCGTCGCGAATTTTCTGCAAAATGACCTGTTTGGCGGCTTGCGCGCCGATCCGACCGAAATCGATCGGCTCTAGGCTCTCTTCGATAAATTCTTCCAGAGCGATATCGGCAATCTGCTGTTGCGCTGTCGACAGGCCGACCTGTTGCTCGGGGTTTTCTAGGTTGTCGTCGGCGACCACCAGCCAGCGGCGGAACGACTCGTAGGCGCCTGTCGACCGGTCGATTTCGACGCGCACGTCGGCATCGTCATGGAGCCGCTTTTTGGTGGCGGAGGCCAGAGCCAATTCCAAAGCGCCAAAGACGATGTCCTTAGGAACGTTTTTTTCGCGGGCCAAGGCATCGACCAGCAGCAGCAATTCACGACTCATGAGCAGTCCTCCAACTATACTTTCGGCAAAATTCAGAACTTTGGTATCAGGCGAGCCCGATCCACGTTGTCGAGTGCAAATTCGTGCACTGCATCTTCTACTTGCAGGCGCACTTTTGCCGATCCCTCTTCGTCCCCGACTCCCAGTAGTACACCGCTGAAATTGCGTTGTTTACCAAGGTGAGGCATGCGCAGTTTCAATTGCACCTCGCATCCTGCGAAGCGCCGGTAATCCGAAAGTTTGATCAGTGGTCTATCGAGACCCGGCGAAGAGACTTCCAGCCGGTCGTAATCGATATTTTCGACCATGAACACGCGCGTCAGTTGATGGCTGACGGTGGAACAATCGTCGACGCCGATGCCGCTCTTATCCGCCGCTGCGCCTTCGGGTTTGTCGATAAACACGCGCAATAGCCGTGCGCGCGGGCTGGCCTCGAACATAACCAGTTCGTAACCCAAACCTGTAACAGTAGTTTCAATCAATTCAGAAAGTTGCATTCGATTCCACAAATGAAAAATGGGCTGAAAAGCCCATTCTTTCTCTCTCCCGAGAACGGCGCCAACTAAAAGATGCGCGATTATAGCAGAGCGATCATTTCACTGCCAATTCAAGTTGAGCGCGTAGGGTCGTCGTAAGCATCGTCGGTTTCCTGAAAGGCGTCGTCCTCCTCATGCGCGCGGCTGCCTTGTTGTTCCGGGGGGAGGAGGCGCAGTAGGGCTTGGACTTCTTCGCTTTCCAGGTCGCGGCATTGGCCGCGTTTCAGACGGGGCGGCAGCGTTACGGGGCCATAGCGCACGCGCATCAAGCGGCTGACGGTGAGGCCGACGGCTTCGAACATGCGCCGCACTTCGCGGTTGCGTCCTTCAGACAGGCAGACGCGGTACCAGTGGTTGGCGCCCTCGCCGCCGGATTCTTCGATGAAGGAAAATTGCGCCAAGCCGTCGTCGAGCTGCACGCCGGTGCGCAGTCGTTCTATCGCTTCATCGGAGGCTGCGCCGAGCACTCTGACGGCGTATTCTCTTTGGATTTCGTAGCGTGGGTGCATCATACGGTTGGCGAGGCTGCCGTCGTTGGTAAACAGCAGCAGTCCGCAGGAGTTGAAATCGAGGCGACCGATCGAGATCCAGCGACCGCTTTTGAGCCGCGGCAATTGCTTGAAGACGCTAGGGCGGCCATCGGGATCGTCTCTCGATACGATCTCGCCTTCGGGCTTATGGTAAATCAGTACGCGCGGCAGGCGATGCGAAAATTTGAGTTGCACCAGTTTGCCGCCGACGCGCACTTTGTCCAAGGCGGTGACGCGCTGACCGACATGGGCCGGCTCGCCATTGACGCTGACGCGCCCAGCGGCGATCCACTCTTCGATTTCGCGGCGCGAACCCTTACCGGCGTCGGCCAGCGCCTTATGCAATTTGTGAGATTCGAGCGGTGCGGCGGCGCGCGCTTCATAGGCGCGCACCTGCTTGGAGCGAAAAGGCGTGGCTTTGTGGGGCGATGTGCGCGGGCGACCGACAGGTTTAGGCGGCGGAGCGAGGCTTCCCTGCGGCGCCGGTGTTGTCGGCCTCGGCGGCATTTCGCGTGTCGGCCTTGCGCCCGCTCTGGTGCCCGTTGCCGGTTTTTGGGGTCTTACCTGAAGCGGGCGCGGTTTGGTTCGGTGGTTCAAGATTCATTACCTTTTCAATTTCAGCCAGTGGCGGGAGTTCGGTCAGGCTGCGCAAGCCGAGGTCGTCGAGAAATTTTCGTGTCGTTGCATATAAAGCCGGTCGCCCAGGGGCGTCGCGATAGCCTACCGTATCGACCCAGCCACGCCCTTCGAGCGTTTTCAGCACATTCGGCGATACGACGACGCCGCGTATATCTTCGATATCGCCGCGCGTCACCGGCTGACGATAGGCCATAATCGCCAGGGTTTCCATCACCGCGCGCGAATAGCGCGGCGCGCGTTCGCTTTTGAGTCGGTCGAGATAGACCTGATATTCCGGGCGGCTTTGGAAGCGCCAGCCCGACGCCAGTTGCAGCAATTCGACGCCGCGATCTTGCCAGTCTTCGCGCAGTTCGTCCAGTAGCCTGCGCCACAGCTCGTTGTCCAACTCTTCGTCGAACAATTTTTTCAGTTCGGACAGCGGCGCCGGTTCGGTCGCGACCAATAAGGCCACCTCGATGACGCGTTTATAGTGTTCCTCTGGACTTGGAGACTGTCGTTTCAAGCGCATTCGACTTCGCGAAGTTTGACGTAAATCGGCGTCATCGCCTCGGTTTGCGTAATATCGATCAGCGATTCGCGCGCCAACTCCAGCATCGCGAGGAAGCCGACCACCAGGCCTTGCACCCCCAGCGTGATATCGATCAGTTGTTCGAACAGCACATAGCCGTTGCCTTGCAGGCGTCGCAAAATCATCGTCATATGCTCGCGCACCGAGAGTTCCTCGCGCTGGATTTTATGATGTTGGTTGATTTTGGCGTTCTTCATCAGCGCCAGCCACGCGACTTGCAGGTCGTGCAGCGTGACTTCGGGGTGGCGTTCGACCACTTTTTCGGCAATCCACACGCCGACCCATTCGTAGTCGCGCCCTGCGTGCGGTAGCTCGTCGAGCTTCGCCGCCGCCATTTTGATGCGCTCGTATTCGATCAGGCGGCGCACCAACTCCGCGCGCGGGTCGATCGGTTCGCCGTCGCAGGCTTTGGCGGGGCGCGGCAGCAACATGCGCGATTTGATCTCGATCAGCATCGCCGCCATCAGCAAGTATTCGGCGGTCAGTTCGAGGTTGCCGGCGCGCATCGCTTCGATATAAATCAAATATTGCGCCGTCAAGGCGGCCATCGGGATATCGAGCACGTTGATATTGGCTTTGCGTATCAAGTACAACAGCAAATCCAGCGGGCCTTCGAACGATTCGAGGATGATCTCCAGCGCGTCGGGCGGGATATACAGATCGCGCGGCAGCTCTTTGAGAAATTCGCCATACACCTTGGGACGCGGCGATTCGATCGCCGCCGATGTCGCAAAAGTCGGCGCTGGCGGGACGGCTGCGGCAGGCGATGCCACGGAGTCCGTCATGCGTTGCGGCCGAGGCCAATGGCGCTACGCACATCGCGCATGGTTTCTTGCGCTAAGGTGCGCGCCTTCTCCGCGCCTTCGTCGAGAATTCTTTCGACCAGTTGCGGGTTCTCTTGGTACATTTTCGCCCGTTCGCGCATCGGTTCCTGTTCTTGCAGCACCGCGTCGATCACGGGTTGTTTGCAGTCCAGGCAGCCGATGCCCGCGCTGCGACAACCGGTTTGCACCCAACTTTTGATATCGTCGTTGGAATAGACCTGATGGAGTTGCCATACCGGGCATTTTTCGGGCGTGCCCGGATCGTGGCGACGCATGCGTTGCGGATCGGTCTGCATCGTGCGGATCTTGCGCGTGACGCTGTCGGCCTCTTCGCGCAGGGTAATGGTGTTGGCGTAGGATTTCGACATTTTTTGCCCGTCGAGTCCCGGCATGCGCGAGGCGGCGGTCAACAGCGCATTCGGTTCTATCAGTATCATCTTGCGATGGCCTTCGAGCCAACCGGCCAGTCGCTCGCGGTCGAGGTGGGACAGGCTGTGCGCGGCGGCGAGCAAGGCTTGGGCTTGCGCGAGCGCATCGTCGTCGCCTTTTTCCTGATAGCGGGTGCGCAGTTCGTCGTAGAGCTTGCTCTGTTTGCCGCCGAGCTTTTTGGCGGACGCGCGCGCCTTGTCTTCGAAACCGACTTCGCGACCGTACAAGTGATTGAAGCGGCGCGCGATCTCGCGTGTGAATTCGATATGCGGCACTTGGTCTTCGCCGACCGGAACGCGGTTGGCGCGGTAGATCAGGATATCGGCGGCTTGCAGCAGCGGATAGCCGAGAAAACCATACGTCGTTAAATCTTTATGCGTCAGCTTTTCCTGTTGATCCTTATAGGTCGGCACGCGCTCCAACCAGCCCAAGGGCGTCATCATCGAGAGCAGCAGATGCAATTCGGCGTGTTCCGGCACATGCGATTGGATAAAGATCGTGGCTTTGGCGGGATCGACGCCCGCTGCGAGCCAGTCGATGACCATTTCGTGCGTGTTTTCGCCCAATTCGCCGGGTTCGTCGTAGGCGGTGGTCAGTGCATGCCAATCGGCAACGAAAAACAAACAAGGGTACTCATGTTGCAGCTTGATCCAGTTGGCAAGTACGCCGTGATAATGGCCGAGGTGGAGACGCCCGGTCGGGCGCATGCCGGAGAGAACTTTTTCCGCGTACATGGTGGTTTAGTTGAATTGGAAAACGAAAGCGATGAAAGCGTGAATCGAGCGCATCGGAACCATCAGGATGGGGCTGAGCATGCCGGTAAATAACAAGACCAAAAGAATGGGGAAGCCCCAGCGTTCGAGTTGGGAAAAGCGAATCGCCGCCCGGATCGGCAATAGGCTGACCACGATGCGACCGCCGTCGAGCGGCGGCAGCGGCAGCAAATTCAGCGCCATCAATGCGACATTGATGCTGATGCCGGCCTTGGCCATTTCGAACAGCGGCTCGGAAAAGCTGTCCGGCGGAAAATCCCATAGGATCTTGATGAGCGTCGCCCAAGCGAACGCCATCAGCAGATTGGCGAACGGCCCGGCGGCGGCCACCCAAAGCATGTCTTGTTTCGGACGATGCAGCCGTGCGAAATCGACCGGCACGGGCTTGGCCCAGCCGAACAGTATTCCACCGGCGCCGAGAAGTTTGCCTAGCACCAAAATCAACGTCGGCACGATGATCGTCCCCATTAAGTCGATATGGCGAATCGGATTGAGGCTGATGCGTCCCAGGCGCCAAGCGGTGTCGTCGCCGAAATACCGCGCGACATAGCCGTGAGCGGCTTCATGCAGGGTGATGGCGAAAACGACCGGTATGGCCCAGATCGCCAGGGTTCGTATGAGTTCTTCCATGGAGGCGGCGGATTCTAACGGACTTAGAGTCCGAATGGCGCGAGAGAACCTAATCCGGCGCGGCGCAATTCGGGTTGGTCGCCGGTCAAGTCGATTACAGTCGTCATGTCGATGCCGCAATGGCCGGCGTCGATCACCAGATCGAGTTGCTTTTCCAGGCGATCGCGTATCTCGTCGGCGTCGGACAACGGGATGTCTTCGTCGGGCAGCAGCAGCGTCGAGGTCAACAAGGGTTCGTCGAGTTCTTCGAGCAAGGCCAAGGCGATCGGATGATTCGGGATGCGCAGTCCTATGGTTTTGCGTTTGGGGTGCAGCAGACGGCGCGGCAGTTCTTTGGTGCCTTCGAGGATAAAGGTATAACTGCCGGGCGTGGTGGCTTTGAGCAGCCGGTAACGGATGTTATCGACACGCGCATAGGTGGCGATTTCCGAAAGATCGCGGCACATCAGCGTGAATAAATGACGTTCGTCGACGTTGCGTATCGTGCGGATACGATCCAATAGATTCGCATGGCCGCTCAATCCGGCCAGAGAGTAGGCGGCGTCGGTCGGCATGGCGATCAGTCCGCCGTCGCGCACGATGTCCGCTGCATGGCGTATCAGGCGCGGTTGCGGATGCTGGGCGTGAATATGGTAAAGCTGCGACACGGTTTATGTTTTTCTAGTAAGAAAGAATCGACCAGATCGGCGTCAAGTCGTCGGGCAGATTCGGCATGCGGCCTAAATCGATCCAACTCTCGCCCGGTCCATGGAAGTCCGAGGCGCGCGAAGCCAGAAAGCCGTATTTCTTGGCGACGTTGGAAAATTCGCGCACCTCGTCGGGATTATGCGAGCCGGAAAGCACTTCGATGCCGCGTCCGCCGAGATCGCGAAAGCGCGCGAACAATCCATTCAACTCGCCTTTGGACAGGCGGTAACGACCGGGGTGCGCCACGATAGCGACACCGCCGGCGTCGTGCGTCCATTGCAGCGCGTCTTCGAGCGTCGCCCATGCATGGTCGACATAGCCCGGTTTGCCTTTGGCGAGCCAGTGGTCGAACACCGATTTGACGTCTTTGGCATGGCCTTGCTCAACGATATAGCGCGCGAAATGCGAGCGGCTGATCAGCGCGGGATTGCCGGCGTAGCGCAATGCGCCTTCGTATGCGCCGTGAATGCCGACGCGATCGAGTTCGGCGGCCATGCGCGCGGCGCG
>DATETD010000530.1:0-15107 GCA_035283885.1 Rhodocyclaceae bacterium | reverse complement strand
ACCCGGCCCGATTCGAGGGCGATCTGGTGCAACTGAACCGCTGACATGCCAGGCAACCACAAGTCGAGCAAGGTCTTGGTCTCATTGACGAGACCAAGGCCGGCCTGCAGCTGTGTCGTGTACGGCTTCTCTACTGCCACGGCTAACTCACCAGATACGGGTAGGTTTGGGCGTTCTGAGAGAAAGCCGATACGTAGGCGCCAGCGATTGACTTCAGTGTCTCACCGGCACTCAACTGATCAATATTGCCAACTGCTGTGGGGCCAACCGCAGCGGAAGGAATTGCGCCAGCCAATGTCTTCAGCGTCGCAAGAGCCGCTTCCTTATCCTGTGGCGCCTGCTTGGCTAGTTCCGTGCCACCAACACTGCTTTGCATCATCGCATGCAGGTCTTGCTCGACTTCTTCTGGCAACCGGAACAAATGGTAGCTGCCGACATTGAGGTGCTCGTCGTGAAGCTTGCGTGCGGCCTCGACCACACCATGGTATTGCGCCAACAGCGAGGTTTTCGGCGTCACGAATTCAAGTGAACGCAGGCTGTAGTCACCAAAGAACGAAGTGGTCCACCAGGCGAATTGAGGGCGTTCGCCGAGGTAACCAACAAGTAGCCGCATTTGCAGGAGCATTGATATGTCGATGCTTTTCATCTCACTTTTCATTATTCATTACTATAGAATTCGCAAGCTAAGATAAAGAGATATTTTATCCTAAGTAGGAGGAACCAAAACCAAAACCGGTAAAGTACTTGCTTGACCGCTGTGCGTCGTGAAGGCGCAGTTTCTCGGCAGGTGCAAACCATACCCGGCAATTTTCGCTCCGGTCGGTAGCAACTGGAGCGATTGTGGAGGTAACGAAACAACTAAAATCCAAGAAAAAGACGAAGACACCGAAAGGCGGACATTTCTTTGATTCTGTTCGTGATTTTCGTGTATTTCGTGGACGACTGCTTTTTCCAGGTTTATGCCGCGCCGCTGCGTATGACGGTTTCCATCGCCTGAAATCCCTTGCTGAACAAGCTTTCCATGATTTCGCCTATATACGGCAAGGACAGCATCAGCACCACGAAACCCAGTGCGAGCGTCACCGGGAAGCCGATGGCGAATAGATTGAGTTGCTGGGCGATGCGCGCCAATACGCCGAGCGCGATATTGACGATCAACAAGGTGGCGATCATCGGCATCGCCAATAGCAAGCCGGTGGCGAACAAGGTGGCGGACCAGGCGAACAGCGGCTTGAAAATGCCGGCATGGACCGGCGTCGCGCTGATCGGCAACAGCGTAAAGCTTTCGGCCAACACCGACAAGGTCAGCAAGTGACCGTTCATGCCGAGAAACACCAGCGCCGTCATCAGCGCCAGGAACTCGGAGATCACTGGAGTCTGGCCGCCGCTGGTGGGGTCGTAGAAGGTGGCGAACGACAAGCCCATTTGCAAAGAGATAATTTCGCCTGCGACATCGAAGGCGGCGAAAGTCATGCGTAAGGCAAAACCCATTGCCATGCCGATAAGGATTTGTTGGGCGATGATCGCCAAGCCGATCCAGGAACCGGCCGGAATCGGCGGAATCGGCGGCAGGGCGAGCGTCACCGCCATGGCGACCGTCAAGCCGACTGTCAGCCGCACGCGCACCGGCAGCGCCGCATTGTTGAATACCGGCGCCGTCGCCAGCAACGCAAGGATGCGCGATAGCGGAAAGATGACCAGTGCGATCCATTCGTCAAGCTGCGCCGAGCTGAAGGTAATCATGGTCGGGAGCATCGCCGCCGTAGCGGGCTAACCGATAATCGTCGGAATCGATTCGAACAGGCGGCGCATGTAGTCGGTCATCATGGAAATCATCCACGGCCCGGCCAGAATCAGCGTGATGAATATCACCAGCAATTTAGGGACGAACGACAGCGTGGCTTCGTTGATTTGCGTCGCCGCCTGAAAAATGCTGATCAGCAGACCGGTCGCCAATGCGGCGATGAACAACGGCGCGGAAATCATCAAGGTGAGTTCCAGCGCATTGCGACCGATATCGACGACCATTTCCGGAGTCATGAGCGATTTTCCCGCTTATCCAAAACTCAGCACCAACGAGCCGATCAACAGATTCCAGCCGTCGACTAATACGAATAACATAATCTTGAACGGCAGCGCGACGATCACCGGCGACATCATCATCATCCCCATCGACATCAGCACCGAGGCTACGACCATATCGATGATCAAAAACGGAATGAAGACGATAAAGCCGATCTGAAACGCGGTTTTCAATTCCGAGGTGACGAAGGCGGGAATCAGTACGCGCAAGGGGATTTGATCGGCGGAGGTGGGCGCGGGTTGCTTGGCGATCTTGGTAAACGATTGCAGATCGGCGGCGCGCACCTGTTTCAGCATAAAAGCGCGCAAGGGCGTCGCCCCCTTTTCAAGCGCTTCCTGAAACGTGATCTTGTTTTCCGTCAACGGCACATAGGCTTCGGCGTAGATCCGGTCGCCGACCGGCGCCATGATGAAAAAGGTCAAAAACAGGGAAAGACCGACCAACACCTGATTCGGCGGCGAGGTTTGCGTGCCGAGCGCATGGCGCAGCAGCGACAGCACGATAATGATGCGGGTGAAACTGGTCATCATCAGCACCATGGCCGGAATGAAGCCCAATCCGGTCAGCATTAACAGGGTTTGAATCGATAAGGTCCATTGCGTGCCGCCGCCGCTTGCCGGACTGCTGGTGACCGCCGGTAAAACCTGAGCCTGCGCGCTTGTGGGCCCCAAAAGCAGCCAAAGCAGTGCGCAAACTAGCGATAAAAGCGGCAAGCACCGCTGAAGAACGGATGGACCGACCGTCTCGCCAGCGCCGACTTTTGCGAGCCTGCGGAAGTTCATGAAGCCTCGCCTTGAGGTTTTTGTTTAATTTTGCGCAGCCAGTCCGCAAAGTTCGGCGTCGGCGTCGGCGTCGAGGCCGTGACGTTGGGGGCAGGGGAGATCGATTGCCGCGGGATTTCCGCCAGAGCCGATACCCGGCCTGGCGCGACGCCCAGCACCAGCCAGACGCCGCCGGCTTCGACGATAACGACGCGTTCGCGCGGCCCGACCGCCGCGCCGGCGACCAAGCGCAGCAGACCGGCGGCTTCGCCGCGCTGCATCGTCAATTTCTTCAGGAGCCACATGCCGCCGATCAGGGCGGCCAGCATGATCGCCAACACCGACAGCAGTTGCAGCACGCCGGCGCCCAGATCGGCGCTCGGCGCGCCGACGGCGGCGAAAACGTGCGTCGACGTCGGCGCCAATCCAGCGGACAGAAATAATGGATAAAAGCGTGTCATGTTTTCGCTCAGTGGACGGAAATTCGTCGGCGATAGGAACCGAAGAATGCGAGCTTAGGCGTTTCTGCGCGTCGAACATCGCCGAAACAAAGCGCAGAAGCTGGCGCTGATCGGCGGATCGAGTGCGGGCAACGGGAAACGCAGTTACCTGAGTTTGCGGATGCGCTCTTGCGGGGTAATGATATCGGTGAGTCGAATACCGAATTTATCGTTGACGACCACCACTTCGCCCTGTGCAATCAAGGTGCCATTGACCAGCACGTCCATCGGTTCGCCGGCCATGCCTTCAAGCTCGACCACCGAGCCATGCGCCAATTGCAGCAAGTTGCGGATCGAAATTTTGGTGCGCCCCAGCTCCACGGTGAGTTGCACCGGGATGTCCATGATCATGTCGAAGCCTTGCGGGACGGCTTCCTTTTCCGGGGTGGCGGCGAAATCTTCGAAGATGTCGGCGGGGTTGACCGCAGGTTGGGCTTCTACCGCCGCCTGCTCGCCCATTGCGGCGGCCCAGTCGTCGTCGGAGACTTGATCGTCGGCCATTGGCTCGAACTCTTCGCTCATACGGGTAATTTCTCCAGAGGAAAGGGGACGGCGTTTGCGGCCTCTTCTTCGGCGCAGAACCGTTCGACTTTCAATGCATATTGGCCGTGACGCACCCCATGACGGCATTTGATGACGGGGATGCCATTGACGCTGGCGGTGATTTCTTTATCGACATTGAGCGGAATCGTATCGCCGACTTTGAGCTTGACCAGCTCGCCGAAGGTGATTTTGTTGCTATGGCCCATAATCGCCACCAGTTCGACTTCGGCGGTCTGCAATTGGCGCGTCAATAAACCCGTCCAGCGCTTGTCCATCGTCGCCTGTTCGCTGTGCATGGTACTGTACAGCACGTCGCGAATCGGCTCGACCATCGAGTAAGGCAGACACAAATGCATTTCTGCGGTCGTGCCCGACAGTTCGATGGTGAACGTCACCGAAACGATGACTTCGGACGGAGTGGCGATATTTGCAAACTGAGTATTCATTTCGGAACGAATATACATGAATTGCAAAGGATAGATCGGTTTCCACGCCTTTTCGTATTCTTCGAACACCACGCGCAGTATGCCTTGGATGATGCGCTGCTCGGTGGCGGTGAAGTCGCGTCCTTCGACGCGAGTATGAAAACGTCCATCGCCGCCGAACATGTTGTCGACCACCAGAAACACCAGATTGGGATCGAATACAATCAGTCCGGTGCCGCGCAACGGCTTGGCTTGAATCAGATTCAGGTTGGTGGGCACCACCAGATTGCGGATGAATTCGCTGTATTTCTGCACCTTGATCGGCCCCACCGAGATTTCGGTGCTGCGATGCATGTAATTGAACAGGCCGATGCGCAGATAGCGCGCAAAACGTTCGTTGATCAGTTCGAGCGTGGGCATACGACCACGCACGATCCTTTCCTGACGGCCAAGGTCGTAGGTGCGAATGCCGCCCGCCTCGGCCTCCTGAGGGATGTCTTCGGTTTCGCCGGTGACGCCCTTGAGTAGGGCGTCAACCTCTTCCTGGGAAAGGAAATCCTGACTCATGAACTCGCTTTATTGCACGACGAAAGTGGTGAATAGCACGGCTTGTACGGGTTCGCTCGGCCCCGCCGTATCGGACGCTTCCGCGGGTTTTGCGGTTTGCAAGCGCGGCGGCGGCGGGTCCAGCACATTGTTGATCGCATCGCGCACTTCGTTCGACATGCGTTGGACGCCATCCGACGTCGAGACTTCCTCGGGCTTTTTCGAAAGCATCAGCAAGGTGATGCGATATTTGATCTCGGGTTCGTATTGCTTGATCTGCTCTTGCACCGTGAGGTCGAGCAGCCTGAGCTGCATTTCGATCTGCATGTAGCGCTCTTCCGGAGGCACGGTTTGCAAACGGATCGTGAAGGCTTTTTCGAATTTATAAAATATGGGGGGGCCGGAATGCGCCACCACTTTTTTCTTTTCCTTTTTCTCGACTTTAGGCTGTTCCTTTTTAGGCGGATGCGCCGGATCCTCTTCGTCCTCTTCGTCGGAGCTTTTCTTCATTTTGAAATACACGCCGCCGCCGATCAGCGCCAGCACCAGCACGCCGACGATGATCATGATCAGCAATTTGGAATTTTTCTTGCCGCCATGCCCCCCCCCCTCGGGGGCGGGAGCAGGGGTTGCGGCTTTTTTTGCATCAGACATAAATAACTCCGGCTTGAATAATTGTGAAGTCGCGCATCCATCCATTGACGCTAGCGTTTGCCAGGAAAGAACGCGACCGGCCTGCCGCGCCAAGTAGCGCCGACATGTCGCTAATCTACCTCAATCCACCGACGATAGGTTTGTCGGATCGCCATGTCGCGATTCTTTCGATGCGCCGACTGTTTTTCCTGGACATCGCCCTGTCGTTTCAGGCGAAAATATCGACCAGACCGCGTCTGCCGATAGCGGGATGCTGCGATGCCGCTGCTGGTGCGGGCGTGTCCAAAGAGGAAGCATACTGTCCGTCCGGCTTTTTGCCAAAGCGGAAGTGACCGTGCCTTTCGTGCCTATTCGCCGAATGCTGCGAAGACTGCTGCTGCGATTCCGTACCGACCTGGGTATTTCCCAAGACGATCCCGGCATCGGCCATTTGTTCGCGCAATCGATCCAGCGAATTCTCCAATGCTTCGCGCACCGCCGCATGCGGCGAAGTGAAGATCGCGGACACTTGATCGCCGTCCATCGTCAGCGACACCTCGATCCGTCCCATATTCGGCGGCGTAAGCACCAGTTCGGCCTTATGCTGCTCGTTATTCGTCATCCAGGTCAATTTTTGCCCGATTTCCTCATCCCAGCCGGATTGCCCCAGCGGAGTTTCTATCGGCAGACGCTCGGCAGGCGCAGGCGTCGCCGGTGCGGCTTGAGCGGCGGCGTTGGCCTGCTCCATGGCGGCGCGGAAGTCGCCTGCCGGTAAAGTGTCGCCGGAATGCGGCGCTCTGCTATCCGGCGCTTCGGCAGTTTTTGCCGAAGTTATCGGCAGAGTGTCGGCAATTTTTCCGGTTGGAGCGGCGCTCTCCGACACGGAGGTCGTCGTTTCGTCGCGGCGTGTGGATTTTCGCGCTGGCTCTAGGCTATTGGAGAGCGAAACGGGCTTATTGGCGCTCGCCATGGCCTGAGTCAATTCTTGACGGGGCGCTGGAGTTTCGGCGCTGAGCGGCGTCGGTGGAATTTCCGTGGCGGGAGCGGACGATGCCGTGTTTGTCGGCATAGCGGCTGCGGCGTCTTTCTGTAGGGCCGCGGCTTGATCTACAGGGGGAGGTACTGCGGTCCGCTCGGTGCCGACGAGTGGGCTCGGCGTCTCTGCGGCGGAGAGTTGGGACGTCGTCGTTGGCGCCATGGGCATAATGGGCGGCGTTATCGGCGATCGGACGCCGTCGGTAGTCGATGTCGATGCGCTTGCGGTCGGCGCATCGAGGCCGATGGGGCTGGGCAAAGCCTGGGGAGCGTCGGCAGCATCGATGGAAACGTTTGCGGCAACGTCTGCGTCCATCGGCAGTCGTGTCGCCTGGGGCGATTTAAACGAATTCGGCGTCGGTAAGGTGGCGGACGTAACGTAAGAATCCGCCTCGACCTCAAACGACGCCGAACTGGCGGGCGGATCGATCGTCGCCGTCGGCGCAAAAGCTAAGGTGTTTGCAAGCATCGCATCGTTTGGCGTTGGATTAAGCGATCGAGCCGTTAGGGAATCGTCGGTCGATTCTTCATCCGAAGCGGATGCGGAAACCTTGTCCGAGGTCGGCGTCGCTACGGAATTTACCCCTAATCGAGCGGATAACTCGGCAATATCGGCGCTGGCGAAATCGGATTCGATATCGGGCGAGGGCGGCGCTACGGTGGCTGCGGTGGAGGATACGTTAGCCAAAAGAGCACGCAACAGTGCAAAATCCGGGCTATCGGCCATGGGAAGCGCCTCTTCAATCGCAGAGTCCGAGTCGGTGGGGCTTGTGGCCGGTGTGGAGTTGGCGGCGTTAGCCAACAGAGCGCGCAACTGGACAACGTCCGGGCTAGCGGCGATGGGAAGCGCCTCGTCAATCGCAGAGTCCGAGTCGCTGGGGTTTGTGGCCGCGGTGGAGGAGGACATGCTAGCTAACAGGGCGCGCAACTGCGCCAAGTCCCGACTATCGGCAAGCGCTAGCGTTTCTTCGATCGAAGGCCGAACTGAAGGGGCCGATACGGAAGCGAAGTCTGGGCTGGGAGTGGCAGGCGTTGCCGATAATGCGCTTAACAGGGCGCTGTCGGGAGGGGTGGTCTCGTTCGAAAAGGGTGGGTCGATGCGCGAAACAGTCGTCGGCGTAGCGAGGCTTACCGCGTCTGCCGAGAGAATCGCGATGTCGTTGTCGGGCGCGATCTCGCTCCGGTTCGGGAGAGTCGTAGCGGCAAGGGCGGAAGCGTGATCGACGGGCGAGGCGGGGGCGGCAAGGTTTGCGGTCGATTTTTCCGCTGCCGTGGCTGTCGCCGCCGCTGTTGTCGCCGCAGTTGGACCGTTGGCTTTTTCCCTATGGAGGCGCGATTTCAGGATATTCGCAAAGGAGGATGCGGCATCCGGTTTGTCGCCCTTGCCCACCGAGACGCCGGCAGTGTTGGCAGCGATGAGGTTCCGGCCCACCGCCGTCGAATTGGCGGCAAAAATCGGCAATGGGCGCTGCGTGGATTCTGACAAGGCGGACATGGAATTTTCCTTGCAACAAGAGGCGGAATAACTTTTCCGCTGAACTACGCAAGGGTTGTGCCATGCTGGAAAACGACTCGACCGGCAAAAGTCGGCGCTGGCGGGACGGGTCAATCCGAGTGCCGAGTGTCAACGCTCTTGATCGAGCTCCCAGTCGTCCTCGTTGCTTTTTTCGCTCTGTTTGCGCGCCGTGATTTCGTCGAGCGTTTTTTGTTCGCGGCGTTGATCCTGATGGGCGACGCGCGTTTGGTGACGGTCGGACAGCGTATTGAACGCCTGGAGTCGGCCATGTTTGTTGAGCCATTCTTTCTGGCCGGCGCTGGTGCGTTGCTGGGTATGAACGATAGCGGAATCGGCCTGAACGATGGCCTCGTCCAAACGGGCCAAAAAGCTGCTGTAATTTTGCCATTCCAGCGGCCCGAGACCGTTTTGCGCGGCGGCGACAAAGCGCGCCCGGTACTCTTCGCGGTATTGAATCAGGATTTCACGCCGTTTCGACGCCTCCTGTTCGCCTGCGATCAGCTTGCCCAGTTTGCGCGCCGCTTCGTCCAGACGCATTTGCGACAGGTCGAGCAGCGATTGCAAGGGAAAGGTGCGGGTCATGATCGGCAGAAGGAAACGAGGGAAGGCCTAGTTTATAGCGCGCCGGGAAAAATGGCGGCGAAAATTTCGCCGCCGGCACAACCTGGCGCTATCTCGTTACCGTGAAAGCCCCGCCGCAAAATTTTATGGTTTAGGCGGGCTTGACGACGCGCTTGCGGACGATGTATTTGTGATACACCGCGCCGGCTAAATGGCTGACGGTGTTGAGTATCTTCGAGGAATAGGTCGGCGCGAGGCGGTAGAGGTAGTCGAACATCTTGGCGTCGGCGCCGATCAGCAAGCGGGTCTTGCCGTGTTCGATCGCTTTAATTATCGCGGCGGCGGCTTCTTCGGCGGTGGTGCGCGCGATTTGCTGGAAGTTGGCGCACATGGTTTCGGCATCGGGCGCGATCATCGAGGCGTCGACGATGCGCGCTTTGTTGGCGATGTTGGTGCGGATGCCGCCAGGATGGACGCACAAGACGCCGACCCGAGTGCCGCGCAATTCTTCGCGTAGCGCGTCGCTAAAGCCGCGCACCGCCGCTTTCGATGCGTTATAGATGCTCTGCGTCGGTACGGAAACCATAGCGAATATGCTTGATATATTCACGAGCAGCGCTTCGGGGCGCGTGCGCAGTTGCGGCAGGAAGGCGCGGCAGCCGTGGACTACGCCCCAGAAGTTGATGTTCATCAGCCATTCGGCATCGGCGGTGGTGAGGCTCTGCACCGGCGAGACCAGGGTGACGCCGGCATTGTTGATGACGATGTCCGCGCCGCCGAGCAGTCGGCTGCATTCGGCGGCGAGATGGACGATGGCTTCTTCGCGACCGGTGTCGGTGGGGACGCCATGGCATTCGACGTTTTTGGCGCGCAATGCCGCGACGATAGTTTCCAAGCCCTGGGCGTCGATGTCCGCGAGCAGGAGCTTGGCGCCGCGTTCGGCGAATTGCAGCGCCAGGGCGCGTCCGATGCCCGAAGCGGCGCCGGAGATTACAACGGTTTTTCCTTTGAAATTTTTCATGATTTTGTCGTTTTCTGAACAGGGAGGCTAGAGTCGAATCGGCCTAGAAGAAGGACAGGTTGATCCGATTGCACTGCGCCGTTTCGTCGAAACGGCATTCGGCGCTCGAACATAGGCGAGCGAATTCCGGATCGGCGAGGACGTGCGGATCGAATGCCGGAGAGTTATCGCGAAAGCGAATCTCTAAGCCGTTGGCTTGAGTTTCGACGACGATTTCGATTTCGTCGTTCGCGCCGACGCCGAATTCGGGACGAATCAGCATGGCGAGCAGCGCTTCCAGGGCGAGTTCGATGCGGGCGATCAGCGACGGAGCGATACCCAAGTTGATACAGCGGGTATCGATATGGCTGACGATATCGTCGGAACTGAGCGGCGCGTTGAATACTCGCGCAAGTTCCGCGGGAGAATGCGGCGCGTTCGGCATGGGGGCGCAGTTTACGCGAGTTTGACGGGCTTGGGCGTGACGCGTGTAATGCGGACGAATCGACTCGCGCTTAACTCAGGTTTAACGCCGTAAAAACAATTGACCTCTTCCTCCCGAATTTTCGCATCACGCGCCCCTGCAATTCTAGGTTAGGCTAAGCCGAACAACGCCGCCAGTTGGTGGCGCGAGGTGGGGTAGTCGGCGCGTTCGCCGATGGATTGTTGCAGGAAACGTTCCAACTGCGGGTGCATCGCGATGGCTCGATCCAGCACCGGGTCCGAACCGGCGGCGTAGGCGCCGACCGCCAGCAAATCGCGCGCGCGTTGGTAACGCGAATAGAGTTGCTTGAAAAAACGCACCTGATCGAATTCTTGTTGCGTAATCAGGCTGGTCATGACGCGCGAAATCGACTGCTCGATATCGATCGCCGGATAATGGCCGGCGTCGGCCAGTTGGCGGTTGAGCACGAAGTGACCGTCCAGAATCGCGCGCGCCGAATCGGCGATCGGGTCTTGCTGATCGTCGCCTTCGGCCAGCACCGTATAGAAGGCGGTAATCGAGCCGCCGCCTTCCGAACCATTGCCGGCGCGCTCCACCAACTGCGGCAGGCGCGCGAATACCGACGGCGGATAGCCGCGCGTCACCGGCGGCTCGCCGATCGCCAAGGCGATTTCGCGTTGCGCCATCGCATAACGCGTCAGCGAATCCATAATCAGCAGCACATGGCGGCCCTGATCGCGAAAATGCTCGGCGATCGAGGTGGCGTAGGAGGCGCCTTGCAGCCGCATCAAGGGACTCACGTCCGCCGGAGCGGCGACCACCACCGAGCGCGCGCGGCCTTCCTCGCCGAGATTTTGTTCGATGAATTCCTTGACTTCGCGGCCGCGTTCGCCGATTAGACCGACGACAATGACGTCTGCCTGGGTGTAGCGCGCCATCATGCCAAGCAGCACGCTCTTGCCGACGCCCGAACCGGCGAACAAACCCAGACGCTGACCGCGACCGACGGTCAATAGGGCGTTGATGGCGCGGATGCCGACATCCATGGTGTGGCGGATCGGTTCGCGCAACAGCGGGTTCAACGGGCGGCTGGCGAGCGAGCGCACATCTTTGGCATGCAAGGGGCCTAGGCTGTCGAGCGGGCGGCCATTGCCGTCGACCACGCGCCCGAGCAGCGCATCGCCCACCGGCAGATGTTTAGCGCGATCCGGGCCGCGGCGATGAGGAATCGCGGCGTGGCCGAATGTCGGTGGGGTATGGGGCAATTCCAGCGGAAACACCAGCGAGCCGGGCGCCACGCCGTAAATATCTTCGGTCGGCATCATATACAGCCGGTCGCCCGAAAAGCCGACGACTTCGGCTTCGATCATACCGTCGCCGGGAATTTGAATACGGCAACCCGAGCCTAAGGGCAACTTGAGTCCCGATGCCTCCATCACCAAGCCGTTGATGCGATTCAAGCGACCGGCGACTTGCCAGGGCTGGGTCGCCGCGACATGGGTGCGGCAATGACCGAGAAAATCGGAGAGCGCGCTGGGATTCATGGGTTTTTATCGCAATCGATCCAAGGCTCATGCTGGCCCAGTGCTTCGAGCGCGCGCCGCCAGCGGCTGGCTAGGCTGGCGTCGATATGGCTGCTGCCGGCCTCTATCGTCACATCGCCGCGTTTGAGCTTGGCGTCTTCGTGGATGCGATGACCGGCGTGGCTGAGTTGATCGCCGGCGCGCAGTCGCGCGAGCGAGGCGTCTTCGGGATGCAGATGGATCGTCGCATGCACCAAGGGCAACTGCAATAGCGCTTCGCGAATGACGGTTAGGATGGTTTCGGGCTGCAAGGCCACGGTTTGCCGCACCACTTGGCGCGCGATTTCGACGCTGAGCGCCAGCAATTCGTCGGCGACCGCCGGATTGAGCTCGGCAATGCGGTTTTCGAGATTGGCGAGTACCTGGGCCAGCGCCGCCGCCTCTTTTTCGCCTTGCGCCACGGCAATTTCCATTCCTTTGGCGCGACCGGCCTCGTAGCCCGCTTCCTGCCCGGCAGCCAGCCCGGCTTCATGACCTTCGGCATAGCCTTTGGCCGCGCCCTCGGCGTGGCCCGCCGCCATCCCTTCGCCATGTCCCGCGCTCAAGCCTGCGGCATAACCGGCGGTGTAGCCGGTCTCTTCGCCGGCCAGTCGCGCTTCTTCGCGAATCTGCGCGATTTCTTCTTCGCTCGGCAATTGCGGCAGCGGTTCGGCGGGTTCTTCGACCGGCATTGCGACGACGACCGGCTTAGGCGGGTCCAGGCTCGCAAGTTCGTAACGTTCCCATACAGTCTGGGAGGGTTTCTGGCGGGATACGGACATCGGCAATTAGACGAAGGCGTCGTCGCCGCCGCCGCCGCCGAGTTGAATCTGGCCTTCGTCCGCCAGGCGTCGTGCGATCTTGAGGATTTCTTTCTGTTCGTTTTCCACTTCGGATAAGCGCACCGGGCCTTTCGATTCGAGGTCTTCGCGCAACATTTCCGCTGCGCGTTGCGACATATTCTTGAACACTTTGTCGCGCAGTTCTTGCGAAGCGCCTTTCAGGGACAGTATCAGCGAGTCGGATTGGACTTCGCGCAACAACAACTGGATGCCGCGATCGTCGACATCCAGCAGATTTTCGAACACGAACATTTCGTCGAGAATCTTTTGCGCCAGTTCCGGATCGTATTCGCGCACATTGTCCATCATCGTCGTTTCCGCCTGCTGGCCGACGAAGTTGAGAATTTCCGCCGCGTGACGCACGCCGCCCATCGAGGCCTTCTTCACATTGCCCGAAGCGCCGGCCAGAATGCGCGTCAGCGCGTCGTTCAATTCGCGTAAGGCGATCGGCTGCACGCCGTCGAGCGTGGCGACCCGCAACAGCACGTCGTTGCGCAACCGCTCGGTAAAATTGCGCATAATCTCGCCGGCATGGTCGAATTCCAGATGCACCAGGATGGTCGCAATGATCTGCGGATGTTCGTTGCGGATCAAGTCGGCTACGGTGGCCGCATCCATCCACTTCAAGCCTTCGATGCCGGCGGTGTCGCCGCCTTGCATGATGCGCGCGATCAAGTTCGCGGCGCGATCGTCGCCGAGCGCCTTGGTCAGCATCGACTTGATCATTTCGTCGTCGATATCCACCGAAGCGCCTTCGGCGGCCGTTGCGGTAAATTCGTCGAGCACCGTCTCGATGCGTTCGCGCGGCACCTGTTTGAGGCCGGCCATGGCGTGGCCGAGTTTCTGCACTTCCTTCGGGCCTAAGTGCTTCAGCACCTCGGCGGCGTCGTCCGCGCCTAAGGCCAGCAGCAGAATCGCACTTTTTTCTACGCCTTCATCGACCTGCTGCGGCTTCGCCACCCATCCACTCCTTAATCATATTGGCCACGGCCTTGGGATCCTTACGCGCCAACTCGCGCGCTTCGGCCAGTTTGTCTTCGAATATCTGGTGCGGCAGGCGCTGGACATGTTTGGCCAGGCCGTCGGTGCCGAATTCGACATTATCGCTTTCCATTTCGGCTTCCTCCTCTGCGGCGGCTTTGGCGGCGGCTGCGGCTTCCGCTTCGGCAGCAGCCGCCTCTTCGGGCGTCGGGCCTTCCGGTTCGGGCGGCGGCGGCGGGAATATCGTGTCCAAGGTCGGTTTTATCAATTTCAGCCATAAGAAGAATACCAGAGCGCCGATCAATAAAACTTTCGGCAGATCTTTTCCTGCGGAAAGCGCGAAGGAAACCACTTCGGGATCTTTCCATAGCGGACGATCGGCATCCTCTTTGACGACAGGCGAAAATTCGAGGTTGGCGACGGAGACCGAGTCGCCGCGATCTTTGTTAAAGCCGATCGCGCCTTCGGTCAATTCCCTGATTCGATTGATTTGTTCGTCGGATAAGGGGACGGGACGCAGCTTACCGGTCTTCTTTTCCTCCTCCATCTTGTAATTGACCGCCACGGCGGCGGTGAGGCGCTTGATTTTCGGTACGACCTTGGTATGGCGATAGGTTTTGCTGGGCTCGAAGTTTTTCGTGTCCGACTTCAGCACGGTTTGCGTCGTGCCGGTGGCGTTCGGCGGATTGGGCACCGGCGGGGTGGTGATCGGCGCCGTCGGGGGGATGGGCGGTTGATTGGTCAATGCGCCCGGCACGCCCTGTATCTGCGGCGTCGTATAGAGGGTTTCGGTGGATTGCTGGCTGCGAATCGCCGTTTCCGGTGGCGGATTGAGTTTGTAGTCCTCGTCGACTTGCTCGACCTGAGTGAAGTCGATATCGGCGGTGACGGTGGCGCGCACATTGTTCGCGCCCAAGGTCGGCGCGAGCACCGACTCGAGCTGCTTGGTCAGCTTGGCTTCGGTTTCGCGTATCAGCTCGTATTGTTTCGGATTGGGATCGCCTTCGCGCACGGTTTCGCGCGGTTGCGTCGACAAGGGCATGCCGCTTTGATCGGCGATCTTGACGTCCTTGGGATCGAGCTTGGAGACGCTCGACGAGATCAGGTTGATGACGCCGTTGACTTGCTCCGGCTCCAGCGTATAGCCCGGCTTCAGCGTCAACACCACCGAAGCGGTCGGTTTGCGGTCGGGGTCGAGGAAGGCCGATTGCTTAGGGATCGCCAAATGCACGCGCGAGTCATGCACCCCGATCAGCGAACGCAGGGTTTGCTCCAGTTCGCCTTCGAGCGCGCGTTGGAAATTCTTGTTGCGCACTTCGTCGCTGGTGCCGAGCTTTTCCTTATCGATCAATTCATAGCCGATGCGGCCCAATTTCTTGTAGCCCTGCAAGGCCAGTTTCATGCGGGCATCGTGAATCTGGCCTTGGGGCACGAGAATTTTGCGGCCATCGTCGCTGTATTTGAACGGAACCTGCTGCTGCGTCAGCGCCTCGACGACTTGAGCGCCATCCTTCTGATCTTCGATGGACATCAGGACGGAATACGGCGCTTCATGCGTCCACAGCCAGCCGCCGACGATCAGCGCCACGATCAAGGCGATGCCCACGATGGCGGCGATCTTCTGCTGCTGCGTCAGACGATTCAGCGCCTCTTTCAGGGCGGTCAAGCCACCCA
>DATETD010000529.1:0-3249 GCA_035283885.1 Rhodocyclaceae bacterium | reverse complement strand
TGGAACATCATGTCGCGCACTTCGCCGGACTGTGGGCAACGACATTGCACCTGACCCTGTTCGCTGTAGATGATCGTGTCTGCACGATCCGGAAACAGGGGGCGGGTAATTGGGATGGATGGATCGAAGCCGGGCTCCTTCTTCTCTGCGCGCCACATCTGTCGAGTATCGATAAGCGGTCGGATACGATAGTCGTCCCACAAAAGCGCCTTCGTTTCGCCAGCATCCAACCCACGGTCGGCGCTGAAATCCTCGCACCGCTCGGCCAGCACCGGAGATTCCGCGAAGAGTTCGCTAATCATCCGCCGCAGTATTGGCGATTCCGACGCCGACGCCGGAGTCACCACGACGGCAACCGGCAATTCGTAGCGCGTGTCCGCAATCACGTGTAAGCCATAACCAAACCAATTCTTGACCTGGCTCCATGCCTTACCATTGGCATCTACGCCATGGGTTTCGTGATGACCCCAGTCCGCGTCCGGATCGGAGGTTTCGCCCGTCGCGCGATCCTTTTGTCCGGTGCTATGACTTTCGACCGCTTTGCCGTCGAAGCCCAAATGCCGACCGAAATCCGGGAGGACTTCCGTCAGGCTTTCTCGTAACGATGAAAGCATTTTCTTCATGTAGCCACCGGTCTTCTCTACGGCCATCAGGTTCGCCAGAAAGCGCGAGAACGCCGAAGCCGACGGAACACCGAGATACGGCGACAGCGTGGTTACCTCGGCATCCGGTGCCGGTTTCTTCGCCATCGGAAGCATCTCAAAGCCACACCGATCCATCAGCGCCGGGTTGCGGCTTAACTCTCGAAGCAACGATGAAACACTTACATGTTGAAAAACCACCCCAGCAACAACAGAATTCCACATTGCCGGCACAGGATAGTCATCTCTTCCCTTTGCACGCATGGCTTCAAGAGCACGTATAAGTTCAGCATCCGGAAGATACTCAAGCACCAGTGACAGGCGATCAAGGTCGGAATGGGCTTCGACATCAACCCAAGAAAATAGTCGGGCTTGCGCAACGTGGGCCATAGCAAAGATTCATGGTTACTTAGAGTCTATGATTATGGCATATATAATCTATGTAAGTCAATGTTTATTGATGACTTTTACACATATTTTCAAAGTATGAAGCCTTGGGGTGAAAATAAACACTCACGCCATAAACGTAGATCGAACATGGGTGAAACCGCCATAAACTGGGGTATGAAATATTTTTGCCCTTCGGGAACCCAGTAGCGGCAAGGTTTTCCGCACAGCGCAAATGGCTCCAAGCGCTGCGCCAGCGCGCGGTAATGCACGAGCAGCGGCGTGCGACCGCCGACGCAGAGTACATGGCGCGGCCCGCCGCAGGCCATCGGCTCGCATTCTTGCGTGCAATTCGTCGCGCACTGTTCTTCGGCGATCAGCAGGCTTTCCAAGGCTTCGCGCTCGGCGGCCAGTAGCTCGCGTTCGCGCGTCGCTACGGCGGTTTCTTGCCGTTGTCGCGCCAGCGATTTTTCGAGCGATTCGTTACGTCGAATCTCGTTGCAAAGTTGTTGCTTGACGTGCTCCAAGCCGTTCAGTCGATGGTTCATTCCGAGAAACACCTCGCCCGACTCGAAACTTTGCAAACGTTCGCGTATCTCGTTCGTATCGCGTGCGGTGGCGCGCAAGTCGGCAAGTTCGCCTTCGAGCGCCTGGAGGCGTTTCGCCATCTCGGCTTCGCGCCTGACGCTCTCGCGTTGTTCGTGCAGCAGCGATGCGCTCAGGGTCGCATTCTCTCGTTCGAGCAGGCCCAAACGCCGGCAATCCGCCGCCTGACCGGCGCCGATTTGATGCGACAGCATATGTATATCGGCATAGACGGCATGACGCGTCGCCTCGCTTGCGCGTTTATGCGTCACGGTCGCCCACAGCGCTGCGGCGACATCGCCGCGCGCCAAGCTGTCGCGCCATAAGCGATACACATCGGCATCGCTACGCGCGGCTTCGAAACGGCCTAAGGTCAGCGCATACTTGCGGTCGAGATGCTTTTGCAAGGCGACCGAGAAGTCATTGCGCTGCTGCGAGCGTTGCACCGCTTCGACATGCAAAGCAAATTCGTCGTTCGATGCGCCGTCGAAAGCGTAGCGTTTTGCGAAGTTCCTCAGTTCGTCCATCGAAACGCACGTGCCGACCACCGGGCAATGATACTTGTCTTTCATATCCCAGAGTTTCAGACGGCGCAATGGCGACGGCGCCGATACCGGCAGCGTAAGGCGAGCGAGATTCACGATCGACTCGCCATCGCATCGCGCAATTTGTCGCACATCTTCAGCGCCAGCAGCCGCGTTTCGCTATCGGTATCGGCATGATCGGCAATACGCTCGATCAAGTCGGCCGCCTGCTGTCCGGCGTGCGTGCAACCGGTCAGTCCATAGCGCATCATCAGCGTCAATGCGCCGATCCAGACCGGCAAGCCCGGCGCAGTCGCGCCGAGCGCGATATCGACAGGTGAGATTGCATTCATGCTTCATTACTCCTATAACGGTTGGCGGTTCGGATAAGGAAACGAATTCGGCGGCAGCGACACTACTTGGTCAGTATCAATTTCCCCTGTCGCGTCAAACATAGGCGGTAGATTTCGCCGCGGTGCAAGATATCGATTTGCCGATGAGCACCGAATAAATCCTTGCTATCGATCCGACGCGGCGACGGCGGTGCGCGCCTATCGACGCTCGCGTTGGGGGAGGCGAGCGCGTCGGCATTGTTGTCGTATGTCATGGGAGCTTCACTCTGGTAAGTTAATGATAATTATTACTAATAGCGGACGCCAGTTGGAGAAAATCGGCCTGGTTCCGCTACGCTCAAAAAATCGCCGGCCACCAACACGCTCCGATCGCAATACTCCCCGCGACGCCCGGCAGTATCGGCAACCATCGCTTCGATCCGGGAACGCCCTGGCGCGCCAAAATCTTCTGACTCAGCCAAACGCTCCATACGACGCCCGCCAAATACAAACCGCCCTTGACGAACTGCACCCCGGCGGGGCCGAGCGGAGTCGATTTGATCGGATCGAACAGCATCGCGCCCAAACCGATCAGCAGCGAAACCATGGCGACCGGCGCGTATTGATATCCCAATTCGCTGAAACGCCGCCCAAAGCTGCCGTCGCCGCCAACCCGACCGGATAGATGCGCCGCCGCGCTGGTGGTGGCCGCAAGCAACGCGGTCATCGCGACCATCCAAGCGATCATGAAACCGCTGATGCTAAAGAAATCCAGCCATA
>DATETD010000528.1:0-5400 GCA_035283885.1 Rhodocyclaceae bacterium | reverse complement strand
TTAGGCCTGTCGATCAAACACGTTTTGGAAGGGGTTTGCATCCCCTCCCAAAACGGTCGCCGAAACCCCGGCCTTCAGGCCGGGGTTAGCTCCCGCCGCCCTAAAGGGCGGGGTTTCAAACCGAGGTTAGTTTACGATGATTCTCCGATTTTTAATGCTGATGGCGTGTGCGTTGCTGCTGGGCGGCGCAGCGCTTGCCGCCGAGAAACGGGTGGCTTTGGTGATCGGCAATAACGACTATGAGCAGCTTCCCAAGCTGAATAAGGCGGCGAACGACGCCGAGGCGGTGGCGCGCGAACTGGCCAAGATCGGCTTCGAGGTGATCGCCGTGACCAACGCCAATCAGCGCAAGATGAATTCGGCGATCAATAGTCTGATCGACAAGGCGGCGGGCGGCGGGGTGGCGATTTTCTTTTACGCCGGCCACGGCTTGCAGATCAACAACCAGAATTTCCTCGCGCCGGTCGATATGGAGATGCCGAAAAGCCAAAACGACGTTGGCGATCAGGCCATCAACCTGCAAACCATACAAGATAAGCTCGCCAATGCCAAAGCCAAGTTCACCCTGCTGGTGATCGATGCGTGCCGCAACAATCCCTTGCCGCAGCAGGCGACGCGCAGTTTGGGCGTGACGCGCGGCTTGGCGCAGCCTTCGGCGCCGAACGGGCAAGTGGTGCTGTTTTCGGCGGGCGCGCATCAGGAGGCGCTCGACGCTTTGTCGGAGCGGGATACCAGTCCGAATGGTTTATTCACGCGCGAATTCCTGCCGACGATCACCACGCCGGGCATCAGCGCTACCGAGGCGTTGCGTCGCGTGCGCAGTGCGGTGATACAGAAAGCCAAGTCGGTCGGGCACGAGCAGCATCCGGCCTTGTACGATCAGACCGACGGCGATTTTTACTTTGTGGCGGGTGCGCCGCCTGCAGCGGCGGCGGGTGCGGCGATTGCAGTCCAAGCGACGACGGCGGCAGTCGACGCGTCCTTGATCGAATTGGAGTATTGGAAAGGCGCGCAGCAAGCCCATAGTATCGAGGCGTATCAGAGCTATCTGAAAAAATATCCCAAAGGGCAATATGCCGAATTGGCGACGGCGAATATCAATCGTTTGAAAAGCGCCGCACCGACGCGCGCGGCGGATAGCGCGGCGATCGAATTGGCGGTGTGGGAAAGCGTCAATAGCAGCGGGGAGATCAGCGAGTATCAGGACTATCTGCGCCAATATCCGCATGGCCGCTTTGCGGTGGTCGCCAAAAACCGTTTGCAGTCCTTGATGACCCATCGCAAGAGTCCCGAGAATAATTCTCAGGCGCTGGATCAGGCCTATAGCCAGGCGATGCAGGGCGATAGCCGCGCGTTGGCGCAACTTAGGCAAATGGCGGAGCAGGGCAACGCCGAGGCGCAAGCCAAATTCGGCTTTATGTACGAATACGGGCGCGGCGGTTTGAGCAAGGATCGCGCCGAGGCCGCCAGATGGTATCGCAAGGCGGCGGAGCAGGGTTTGGCGCGCGCGCAAGCGGGTTTAGGCTCTTTTTACCTGTACGGTCTCGGCGGTTTGCTTAAGGACGAAGTCGAGGCGCTGAAATGGCTGCGCAAGGCGGCGGATCAGGGCGACGATCGCGCGCAGAATGCGATCGGTCGCATGTATCAGCGCGGTCTCGGCGGTTTGGCCAAAGACGAAGTCGAGGCGCTGAAATGGTATCGCAAGGCCGCCGAGCAGGATAGCCCGTATGGACAGAACAGTTTGGGCGGGATGTATGCTAATGGCCTCGGCGGTCTGCCCAAGGATGAGGCGCAGGCGGTGAAGTGGTATCGTCTCGCCGCCGAGCAAGGTAGCGCGCCGGCGCAAAGAAATCTTGGTGGAATGTACGAAAACGGGCGCGGCGGTTTGACTAAGGATGAAGCCGAGGCCTTGAAGTGGTATCGGCGCGCGGCGGAGCAAGGCAACGGTCAGGCGCAAGTGCTGGTCGGCTTGGCCTACCTGCATGCGCGCGCAGGCTTGAGTAGAGACGAGAGCGAGGCTTTGCGCTGGTTCCGCCAAGCCGCCGAGCAAGATCACGAGGGTGGTCAATTTCATGTCGGCTTGATGTACGAGCTTGGGCGCGGCGGCTTGACGCAAAACGAGGCCGAGGCGGCGAAGTGGTATCGCAAGGCTGCCGACCAGGATCATCCCTTGGCGCAAAAGCATTTGGCGCGAATGTACGCTACGGGGCGCGGCGGCTTGACTAAGGATCTGGCCGAGGCGAGTCGCTGGTGGGAGAAATCCCGCGATGGCTCCAAACCGGATTTCGCTGTAACAGCACAGGGTGCGAACGGCGCCGCCGCGCGTAGCATGCCGAGCAAATCGGTCGATCAGTTGTATCAGGAAAACGAGAGCGGCGTCTGTAAGGGCAAGCCGTTCCGTTTTCTATGTCAGAGCAACTTAAAGGCGAAGTTGTGTAAAGAGCATAACGCCTACGGCAAACCCAATGCGACGATCTGTCCAACGACCGAGCCGACGCTGTAAAAGTCGGCGCTGGCGGGACGGATCGGCATGGATGGTCTAAAAACCTCGATTGTCCGCGAACTCTTTACAAAATCTCGAGGCTGAAACGGTTTCAGCGGCGTCGGATGGGAGCGGATTGCGTCGTAGAGTTCCGTAGTATGCCGCCGGCGCGCCGTAGTCGCCACCTTGGCTTTGGGTTCGTGGTTGGCGTGCTTGAGTAGGGTGCTCGGCGCTGCGGCGACGATGAAGTATTGGTATTGGCGTCTGTAGGTCGTGCGTGGAGAACGAATTTTCGGGGCGCGAAATCGATTTCCCGTTTGACAGTGGCGTTGACCCTTGGTTAGAATGCTCGGCTTTCCGGGAAATCGCCAGAATGGGTGTGCCGGTCGACGACGCGCAATTAATTTTGCAGTTTCCCGATCGAGGACTGTCCAAGTGCGGTACGGGTTACCGAAGTAAGCAAGGAATAAGAGAATGAAGACATTTTCCGCCAAGCCGCATGAGGTTCAGCACGATTGGTACGTGGTCGATGCGGCGGACAAGGTGCTTGGGCGCCTCGCGTCCGAGATTGCTCACCGTCTGCGTGGCAAGCATAAAGCGATTTACACACCGCACGTCGATACCGGCGATTTCATCGTCGTCGTCAATGTCGAAAAGATTCGCGTGACCGGCAATAAAGCGCAAGACAAGAAATATTATCGCCATACCGGCTATCCTGGCGGTATTTACGAAACCAACTTCACCAAGTTGCAGCAGCGTTTTCCTGGGCGCATCCTGGAAAAGGCCGTCAAGGGCATGTTACCCAAGGGGCCGCTGGGTTATGCAATGATCAAGAAGCTCAAGTGCTATGCGGGCGAGGCTCACCCCCATGCGGCGCAGCAGCCCAAAGTGCTTGAGATCAAGCACGCTTGATCCCTAAGAAATATTCGTTTCCCGCAGCTTATTCAACCAAGTCATTTCAGGAGTATTCATGGCAGTCACCCAATACTATGGCACCGGTCGCCGCAAGACAGCGGTGGCGCGTGTCTTTCTCCGTGCCGGCAGCGGCAAGATCGAAGTCAATCACAAGCCGGTCGACGAGTTTTTCTCGCGCGAGACCGGTCGCATGATCGTGCGTCAGCCGTTGGAATTGACCCAGCACGCCACGACCTTCGATATCTTCGTCAATGTGTTCGGCGGCGGCGAATCCGGTCAGGCGGGTGCAGTGCGTCATGGCATTACGCGTGCGTTGATCGAATACGATGCGACCTTGAAACCCGCGTTGTCGCATGCGGGCTTCGTGACGCGCGATGCGCGCGAAGTCGAACGTAAGAAGGTCGGTTTCCGCAAGGCGCGTCGTCGGAAACAGTTCTCCAAGCGGTAATACGCTTCCAGCGCTCCGGCTTCGGAGTGCGGAAGAACGAAAAAAGCCGCCGTTGTGCGGCTTTTTTCGTATTTGATATCGGATGATAGACATAGGAGTCGCTCTATGATTAAAGTCGGCATTGTCGGTGGCACCGGGTATACCGGAGTCGAGTTGTTGCGCCTATTGGCGCGTCATCCCGAGGTGGAGTTGACGGCGATCACCTCGCGCGGTGAGGCGGGAACGCGGGTGGCCGAGATGTTCCCCAGTCTGCGCGGCATGGTGGATTTGGTGTTCTCCGACCCGGCGGGTGCGCCCTTGTCGAGTTGCGATCTGGTATTTTTTGCCACGCCGAACGGGATCGCGATGCAGCAGGCGGCGAGTTTGCTGCAAGCGGGCGTTAAAGTGATCGATCTCGCGGCGGACTTCCGCATCAAGGACGTCGCGTTATGGGAGCAATGGTACGGCATGAAGCACGCCTGTCCCGAACGGGTGGCGCAGGCGGTGTACGGTTTGCAGGAGGTGAATCGCGCGCAGATTCGGCAGGCGTCGTTGGTGGCGAATCCGGGCTGCTATCCAACGGCGACGCAACTGGGCTTGCTGCCCTTGGTCGAAGCCGGCTGTATCGATCTGGATCATTTGATCGCCGACGTCAAATCGGGCGTCTCGGGCGCCGGGCGCAAAGCCGAGGTCGGGATTCTGTTTTCCGAGGCCTCGGATAACTTCAAGGCCTATGGCGTGCCGGGGCATCGGCATTTGCCCGAGATCCGTCAAGGGTTGGCCGCCGCCGCCGGGCGCGCCGTCGGACTGACTTTCGTGCCGCATTTGACGCCGATGATACGCGGCATTCATGCGACGCTATATGCGCGCATTACGCGCGAAGAGGATTTTCAGGCGCTGTTCGCCGCGCGTTACGCCGCCGAGCGCTTCGTCGATGTGCTGCCGCCCGGCTCGCATCCGGACACGCGCTCGGTGCGCGCCGCGAATATCTGCCGCATCGCGATCCATCGGCCCCAAGGCGGCGATACTCTGGTGGTGTTGTCGGTGATCGACAATCTGGTCAAAGGTGCGGCAGGCCAGGCGCTGCAGAATATGAACATCATGTTCGGCTTCGACGAAGGCTTAGGCCTGGGGCAGGTTCCGGTATTGCCTTGATGAGTTGTCGAGTAAAATACTCGGGTTTTATCGGCGGACTGGGGGCAGTATCGCTATAATTGGTAATTCGTAATTCGTATTTTGCGGTTTATTTTTAGGAGAGCACCATGAATGCAGCGACTGCAATGCCTTTGCCGATCAACTTTACCGACAATGCGGTCAATAAGGTTAAGGAGTTGGTGGCGGAAGAGGGGAATCCCGAACTCAAGTTGCGCGTGTTCGTCAGCGGCGGCGGTTGTTCGGGCTTTCAGTACGGTTTCACTTTCGACGATATTACTAATGACGACGACACCTTGATGGAAAAAGACGGCGTCGCTTTATTGATCGATGCGATGAGCTATCAGTATCTGGTCGGCGCGGAAATCGACTATACCGAAGGCTTGGACGGTTCGCAGTTCGTGATTAAAAACCCCAACGCCAC
>DATETD010000527.1:0-2766 GCA_035283885.1 Rhodocyclaceae bacterium | reverse complement strand
AAGGTATGTCAAACTCGGCGCTGGCGCGACGGATGCGGACGGCGACCGGTGCGCGCGGCGGCGCATGACATCGATAGTCGTCGCGCGCGCGCCGAAAAGGCCTAGCCATTCCCGCAGCGCGCGCTTATTTGTGTATGATTATCGCGTCTAGCGAATGGAGCATGCGCCATGAGCATTGCCGTTACCGAACGACCCGCCGCCGCATCGTTCGGCTATGCCGAATACTGCCGGTTGCCGGAAACCGAGCGCTTCGAAGTGATCGCAGGAGGAAAACTGCCCATGGCGCCCGCGCCTACCGCCGCGCATCAAATCGTCTCGGCCAATCTGTTCGACATTTTGCGCGCCCATGCGCGCACGCAAGGCGGGCTGGCGCTTGCCGCGCCGCTCGACGTGATTCTCGATCAACATAATATCGTTCAACCGGACCTGTTCTATCTTGCGCCGGAACGCAAACGCCTGCTGCAAGCGCGCGGCGTTTTCGGCGCACCCGATTTAATCGTCGAAATCGTCTCGCCCTCCTCGCAACACCGCGATTTCGTCGTCAAGCATCGACTTTATCGTCGTTTCGGCGTGAGCGAATATTGGATCGTCAATCCAGGGCTGGAGACGATCGATATCCTGACGCTGGAGGACGGCGCTTATGCGCTGCATCTGGAAGCATCGACCCAAACCGCCGAGGCGACCGACCGCATCGCCACGTCGAAACTGCTGCCGAGCTTGCGTATCCCGCTGGAGACCGTCTTTGCGGATATTCCGAAGGCGTGATCGCGATTCCGACTGTTTTGGATCGAGGCACGGTGGGGCGGCGGCTATTTTCCGCCAGTTGCAAAAGTCGGCGCTGGTGAAACGGCGTAGCCGTTCCGCCCTCTCCTCTCGAAACCTGAACCTAGAAAAAGCAGTTGTCCGCAGATTACGCAGATTTCCGCAGATAAAACAACGACTACGAATGGATAGACGATGCCGCTTTCGGGTGATGCGCCAGGGATTCGCAACGCTATGAATATCTGCGCGAATCTGCGCAATCTGCGGATTGAACTGAGGTTTTTTGGATGAAATCCCCCCGATGAACCGCCGCGATTTCCTTGGCGCTACAGCGACAGTCGGCGCGCTGGGGCTGTTGAACGCCTGCGGCGCGCCGCTGCAAACGACCAAGCCGCCGCTGCCGCCCGGCGAACTCGGCGGCCCTAACCAGCACCTGGGCCACCGCTTACGCCGGCAGGATTTTCCCGCGCCCGACGAGGTGCGGCATATTCCGGTGCCGATCGTCGGCGGCGGCGTCGCCGGTTTGTCCGCCGCGTGGCGGCTGCATCGCGCCGGAATGACGGATTTTATGCTGTTGGAGATGGAGGCCGAACTCGGCGGCAATGCGCGCGCGGGGCGCAACGAGGTCAGCCGCTATCCGCTCGGCGCGCATTATCTGCCGCTGCCGTCGCGCGAGGCCGTCGCTACGCGCGCCTTGCTGGCCGAACTCGGCGTGCTATTGGGCGACCCGCACGCCGCGCAGCCCGCTTACGACGAGAAATACCTGTGTTATGCGCCGCAAGAACGGCTGTATATCGACGGCTATTGGCAGGAAGGGCTGTGGCCGACGGTCGGCGTGGCGGCGGCGGAGCGCGCGCAGTATGCTAAATTTCTACGCCAGATGGGCGAGCTGCGGCGCGAGATCGATCCTCGCGGTCGGCGCGCTTTCGCCAGTCCGATGACTTTATCGAGTCGCGACGCGCGTTCGCCAGTCCGATGGCCTTGTCGAGCCGCGACGAACGCTGGCGGGCGCTGGATCGCCTCGATCTGCGCACTTGGCTGCTGCGCGAGGGCTATACCGCGCCCGGCTTGCATTGGCTGGCCGATTACGCCTGTCGCGACGATTACGGCACGTTCGCCGCCGAGACTTCGGCCTGGGCCGGTTTGCATTATTTCTGCTGCCGCGACAGCGATGGCGACGATGAACATGCCGCCTGGCAGGTGCTGACCGCGCCCGAGGGCAACGCCTGGCTTACCGCAGGTCTGGCGAAAAACATCCAGCCGCAGAGCCGGACGCAGGCGCTGGTCTTTCGCATCGAAGAACATAAACATAATATCGTCGTCGATGCGTATTTTCCCGCCGAGAACCGCAGCCGGCGTTTGATCGCCCAGCAACTGATCTGGGCCGCGCCGCTGTTCCTGCTGCCGCAGGTGGTAAGCACGCCGCCCAGCCATTGGCTCGCCGCGCTGCACGGGATCGACTATGCGCCGTGGGTGGTCGCAAATCTGACGCTGAGCGCTACGCCGCCAACGCGCATCGGCGCGCCGCTGGCGTGGGACAATGTGATTTACGGCAGCGAAGCGCTCGGTTACGTCGTCGCCACGCATCAGCAACTGCGCTACGCGCCCGCACCGACGGTGCTGAGCTGGTATCGCCCCTTATGCGAGGAATCGATGCACCGCCAGCCGTCCCGCCAGCGCCGACTTTTGGCGCAGGGCGATCGACGCGATCAACGTAATCTCTGGGCCGAAGCCGCGCTCGCCGATCTCGAACGCGCCCACCCCGAGATTCGCGAGCTGGTGACGCGCATCGATGTGCATCGCCATGCTCACGCCATGGTGCGCCCGCATCCCGGCAGGATCTGGGGCGGGCAGCGCCAAGTCTTCGAGCACGGCGCGAAACGCCTGCATTGCGCCCATGCCGATGTCTCGGGCATGTCGTTGTTCGAGGAGGCGAACGATCGCGGCGTCGCCGCGGCGGAAACGGTGTTGCGGGCGCTGGGGATACATGCACATGCGACGGCG
>DATETD010000526.1:0-8556 GCA_035283885.1 Rhodocyclaceae bacterium | reverse complement strand
GTCCGCTCGCTTGATTTTTATTTTTTGAGGATACTTAGATGAGCTTGATTCAACCCTTGCGCGGTCTGCGCCCGGCGCCGGGGCGCGCCGCCGAGGTGGCTGCGCCGCCTTACGACGTGCTTTCGAGCGACGAGGCGCGCGTGCGCGCCGCCGGTAAGCCCTGGTCGTTTTTGCATATTTCCAAGCCGGAGATCGATCTGCCGCCGGAGACCGATCCGTATGCGGCGGCGGTGTATGCCAAGGCGGTGGAAAATTTGCAGACTATGCTGAATGCCGGATTATTGCTGCGCGATGCGACGCCGTGTTACTACGCGTATCGGCTGACGATGCCGGGGGCGGCGGGGGATCATGTGCAGACTGGTTTGGTCGCGGCGGCCAGCGTCGCCGCTTACGACAGCAACCGGATTCGCAAGCACGAATTCACCCGACCCGATAAGGAAGACGATCGCGTGCGCCAGATTCAGGCCTTGAACGCGCAGACTGGGCCGGTGTTGCTGGCCTATCCGGCCTCGGCGAGCGCCGATGCGCTGATTGCCGCGATCACCGCGACGCCGACGGTCGCGGATGTGGTCGCCGACGGCGGCGTGCGTCATCAGATATGGTTGCTCGACGACGCGACTAAAATCGCGGCGATTACCGCCTGCTTCGATGCGATGCCGGCGCTGTATATCGCCGATGGCCATCATCGCTCCGCCGCCGCCTCGCGCGTCGCGGCGTCGCGGCGCGGAACTGGAGCGCCGGCATCGGCGGACGCTTTTTTGGCGGTGATCTTTCCGCAGCATCAGATGAAGATTCTGGATTACAACCGCGTGGTGCGCGATCTGCATGGGCATACGGCGGACAGTCTGCTCGCGGCGTTGAGCGCCAAGTTCGTCGTCGAGGACAGTGCGACGCGCGTGCATCCGGCGACGTCGGGCGAATTCGGCATGTATCTGGCGGGCCGCTGGCGTAAGCTGACGATACGCCGCGAATGGATTCCCGCCGATCCGGTGGCGAGTCTCGATGTGTCGCTGTTGTCCGACCATGTGTTGGCCCCCTTGCTCGGCATCGCCGATCTGCGGCGCGACAAGCGCATCGATTTTGTCGGCGGCATCCGCGGCCTGGGCGAACTCGAACAGCGCGTCGATAGCGGCGAGATGGCGGTCGCTTTCGCCTTGCATCCGACGCGCATGGATCAGTTGATGGCCGTGGCGGATAAAAACGAGGTGATGCCGCCGAAATCCACCTGGTTCGAGCCTAAGTTGGCCGACGGCTTGGTGTCGCATGTATTGGATTAACCTAGAAAAAGCAGTGGTCCGCAGATGACGCAGAATCGCGCAGATGAAAACCGGATTCGTTTTTGACCTGCTTTTGACCTGCTTTTGACCTGCTTTTGACCTTATCTGCGCCCATCTGCGTCATCTGCGGATTAACGTCCGAGCGATCTTGACCAACAGAATGAACTGCATACAAAAGTCGGCGCTGGCGGGACGGATCGCGCGGCGTTCGTGCTCCCGCCATCGATCCTAGCGTAAAGCCCACGATGAATCCAAGCATATTGCATTGCCTGACCGCGCAGACCGCAGCGCTCGAACTGACGACGATAGCCTCTTGGTTGCCGCACTGGACGCGCGGGCTGGCGTCGGGCGGACCACCGTTGGAGGCGGCGATACGCGGCGGTTTTGCGGCGGATCGAGTCGCTTGGGCGTTCGCGAGCGGCTATCAAGCGGCCTTGCGCATCTTGTTTCCGGGGCTGGCGCCGGAAGTGCTGGCGACCTTGTGCGTGAGCGAAGAGAGCGGCAATCGTCCGCGCGATATTCGCACGCGTTTCAGCCGCAGCGAGGAGGGCGGCTGGTCGATTTCCGGCGTCAAGCGTTGGAGTTCGTTCGGCGTCTCGTGCTCCGCGCTCTTCGTGGTCGGCGCTATCGGTGACGAGGCGGCGACGGGGCGACCGACCTTGCGCGTGGCGCGCGTCGCGGCGAATACGCCGGGCGTGAGCATCGCGGCGATGGCCGATACGCCTTTCGTGCCGGAGATCGTGCATGCCTGCGTGCGCTTGGACGCGGTGCGCGTACCCGCTGCCGCACTGCTCGACGGCGACGGCTACGCGCGTTACGTCAAGCCCTTCAGAACGGTCGAGGATATTTGCGTCGGCGCCGCTTCCTTGGCGTATCTGCTGCGCGAAGCGAGGGCGCGGGCTTGGCCGCGCGGCTTTATCGAGCGAGCCGCCGCGTGTTTGGCGGCCTTGGCGCATCAAGCCGACGAGGCGTATGACGATGCGGCGGCGCAGGTGGCGTTATCGGGCGTGCTGCTCTGGGCGCAACAATTGCGCACCGAAGCCGGCGATTACTGGGCGGCCCAGCCGGAAGACGATGCGGCGCGGCGTTGGCGTCGCGATCTCGATTTATTCAAGGTGGCGGCGAGCGCGCGCGAGTTGCGCGTCGATCGTGCATGGCGGCGTTTGGCGCAAGCGTAGCGATCGTCGCTGCGCCGCTATTACTAAAGTCGAAATCCATGCGAGAATCCGGGTCACCCGGGCGATAAGGTATGCATACCCCGTCGCAGGGTTGCGCTACGGCATGGCGTAAAATCCAATCGGCAACTTATCGGACGTTTAAATGACAAAAATTCCTCCTGCGCCCGCATCGTCGGTGGGCTCGGTCTTATGGAAGGCGCGCAATCTATGGCTGACGCTCCTCAGTATGATTGCATTTATTCCCTTGGTCGGCGGGGTGATCGTCGGTATGCAGGCGCCGGAGATCGAGCGCGAGGCCTACGCCAATCTGCAAGCCGTCGCTCAACTCAAAGCCGCGCAGATCGAAAATTGGCTGGACGAACGTCAAAGCGATGCACTGACGTTTTCCGGCAGTCGGGATTTCGTGCGACAGGCGCTCGACCTGCAAAAAAAGGACGGCGCGCGCAGCAAGAGCGATACCGCCGCTCGATTCGCCGCTGTGATGCATGCGTACAGCTACGCTGCGATCGAGTTGCTCGATCCGCAGGGCCGGGTGTTGTTGGCGGTAGGCGAGAGCCATGAGCGATCGGGGATGACGCCGCTGCTGCAACGGGCCTTGGCGAGCGGCAAGATGCAGCGTAGCGAATTGCTGCGCGATGCGGGCGGTGGGGCGCATCTGGATTTCGCGATGCCCTTGTTCGACGAGGGCGAGCGCGCGGTCGGTGCGGTGCTGCTGCACGCCGATCCGCAGCGCTTCCTCTATCCCTTGATCCAGTCCCAACCGTCGGCTAGCGCAAGCTTCGAAACCTTGTTGGTGCGCCGCGACGGCGACGATGTGGTTTTTCTCAATGAATTGCGTCATCGTAAAGCTACGGCGAGCGCGCTTAAATTTCCGTCGAACGATAGACAACTCCCGGCGGCAGTTGCGGTGAATGACGCCCAGCCGGGGCTTGTTCGGGGCCAGGATTACCGGGGCGTCGAGGTATTCGCGGCCTATCGACCGATCGCCGGAACGACATGGCGTATCGTCGCCAAGATCGATCGCGACGAGGTCATGGCGCCGCTATGGCGCCTGTTGATCGCCGTCGTGGCGATCGCCGTTGCGGCGATTCTGGCGATTGCGCTGGCGATGCGTCTATTGTGGCGTCAGCAATGGCGCATCCATGGCTTGGAGATGGAGTCGCAAATGGCGGCGGCGATCGCCGAAAGCGAAGCGCGCTTTCGCAGCTTATTCGAGCAGGCTGCCGTCGGGGTGGCGCAAGTCGATAGCGCGAGCGGACGCTGCGTGCGCAGCAATCGAAAATTCGCCGAGATCGTCGGTTATACCGTGGACGAGATGCCGTCGTTGGATTTGACGACGATCACGCATCCCGACGATTTCGTCGAATATCGGCAGTATCTGGAGCGGCTCAAGGCCGGCGAGTTGCAGGAATTCAGCCTCGAGAAACGCTATATACGTAAAGACGGGGGCATCGTTTGGGTGTTGCTGACGATTTCGCCGCAGCATATCGTCGATGCTTCCACCGAATATTACATCGCCGTGGTGCAGGATATCGGCAAGCGCAAGACGGTCGAGGAGAAGTTGCAGCAGTTGACGCGCATTTATGCGGCATTGAGTCAATGCAATCAAGCGATCGTGCGCTGCACCGACGAGCAACAGTTGTTCCCGCAGATTTGCCGCGACGCCGTGAATTTCGGCGGGATGAGAATGGCGTGGATCGGTTTGGTCGACGAACAGACGCAGGAGGTGGCGCCGGCGGCGCATTTCGGCGATGGAACGATGCAGTATCTACAAGACTTCGAGATATCGGTCGATCCCGGCAGCCGTTTCGGCCAGGGGCCGACGGCGATCGCCATCCGCACCGATAGCCCCATCTGGACTCAGGACTTCATGAGCGATCCGCGCACGGCGCCGTGGCGTGCGCATGGAGCGAACTTAGGCTTAGGCTCTTCGGCGTCGTTGCCGTTGCACCGCCAGGGCAGGGTGGCGGGCGTTTTCAACGTGTATGCCGCCGAGAAGAACGCCTTCGACGAGACGGTGGTGAATCTATTGACCGAAATGGCGATGGATATCAGTTTCGCATTGGATAATTTCGCCGGCGAGGCCAAACGGCGCGAGGCGGAGGCGGCCTTGCGCGATAGCGACGAGGTCTATCGCAGCATTCTGGCGACGACATGCGACGGCTATTGGCGCGTCGACAGCCATGGCAAACTGCTGGAAGTGAACGATACCTATATTCGACAGTCCGGCTACTCGCGCGAAGAATTGCTGACGATGCATATCGGCGATTTCGAGGCCAAGGAATCGGCGGCGGAGGTTGGCGTTCATATCCAGCGGGTGATCGAACAAGGGGGAGATCAATTCGAGTCCGTCCACCGGCGCAAGGACGGCAGCACCTGGCATGTCGAAATCAGCGTGTCCTATCGCGACCTGAACGGCGGTCAGTTCTTCGCTTTTTTGCGCGACATCAGCGAGCGGCGGCAGAGCGAGCACGCGTTGCGCGAGAGCCGCGAACGCTTCGACTTGGCGGTCAGAGGCTCGTCCGACGGTATTTGGGATTGGAATGTGCGTAGCGGCGATGTGTATTTTTCCGAGCGTTGGTGCGAATTGCTGGGCTATACCCAGGATGAAATGCATGGACATTTCGATGACTGGGCGTCCTTGCTTCATCCCGACGATCGCGACGCGACCCTCGATCGTATGCGTCGTCATCTGGAGCAGCGCAAGCCCTATATGGTCGAGTATCGACTGCGCAAAAAGAGCGAAGAATACGGCTGGTTTATGGCGCGCGGACAGGCGCAATGGAATGAGCATGGACAAGCGCTGCGCATGGCGGGATCGCTGACCGATATCGCCGAGTTCAAACGCATTCAGAATCGACTGCAAGAGCAGAACGAACATCTCGACGAACTGGTGAAGCAGCGCACGGTCGCATTGACCCAGGCGTTGGAGGCCGCGCAGTTGGCGGATCGCGCCAAGGATCAATTTCTCGCCACCGTCAGCCACGAGTTGCGCACGCCGCTGAATGCGGTGGTCGGCATGTCGGATCTGGCGCGGCGACTCAGCGCCGACGCCAAGCAAATCGATTATCTGGATAAGGTGATCGATGCGGGAAAGATATTGTCGCATCGCATCAACGATTTGCTCGATCTCTCCAAAATCGTCGCAGGGCGCATGGAGTTCGAGAACATTACCTTCAGTTTGCGCAAGATGGTCGAACGCAGCAGTTCGGTCATGACCTACAAGGCGGCCGAGAAAGGTTTGCAATTTATCGAGCAGATCGGCGATCGGGTTCCCGATACCTTGGTGGGCGACCCGATGCGCGTCGAGCAGATTTTGATCAATCTCTTCGGCAACGCGATCAAATTCACCAAGACGGGCTGGGTCGGGCTGCGCATCAATCTGCTCGAACAGATCGAGCGGCGCGTCTGCCTGGAAATCGAGGTCGAAGACACGGGCATCGGTTTGCGCGAAGAAGATCTCGAACGTCTGTTCAAGCCGTTCTCGCAAGTCGATTCCAGCATGAATCGCAAGTATGGCGGCACCGGCCTGGGCTTGTCGATTTGCCGTCAGTTGGCGCAGATGATGGGCGGCGACATTAGCGTCAACAGCCGTTTGGGGCGCGGCAGCACCTTTCGCGTCACGTTGTGGCTGGGTCTGGGCGATGAAAAAGATTTGCCGGCCATCGTCGCGAATTACGATGAAAGCGTTATGGCTGTGAGGTACGTAGATGTCTATGTACTGGTAGTCGAGGATCAGCCGTTCAATCGCGAGATCGTCGAAGCCTTGTTGAGCGTCGTGGGGATCAAGCCGCATGTCGTAACGAACGGCATGGAAGCGCTCGAGGTGCTGAACGATGTCGGGCCGAAAGCTTTCGATCTGATACTGATGGATATTCAGATGCCGATCATGGATGGACTGACGGCGACGCGCGAGTTGCGGGCGCGGCCCGAGTTTGCCGATGTGCCTATCGTCGCCATGACCGCACACACCATGGCGCATGAAATCGAAATCAGCGCGGCGGCCGGAATGAACGACCATATCGGCAAGCCGTTCGACAACGCCGATTTTTATCGCATTCTGACCAAATGGATATCCAAGGATAAGCAACAGATCGAAGCGCCGCCGAAAACCGCAGTGCAGGCGACGAACAAACCGCCCAAGATCGAAGAAATCGATATGGAAGCGGGATTGTCGCGCTTTCTCGGCAACGACGTGCGCTATCGCTTTTGGCTGATGAATTTCATCGAGGATACTCCCGCCATCATGGTTGAACTCCGCCGCTTGTTGGCGGATGGGCAGGCCGACGAAGCGCGACGCATCTTGCATTCGCTGAAAGGTAAAATGGGCACGCTCGGTATGGGGATTCTGCATGCCGAAAGCGCGGCGCTGGAGGATGCCTTGAAGCGCGGCGAGTCGATCGACGAGCGTATCGGCGCACTGGAGCAGGCCATCGCGCACATGAGCGATAAACTCAGGCAGGCGCTGAATTTGACGCCGAAGCCGGATCGGGCCTAGCGTACCTTCGCGGCATTCGCCACCACCCGACGTAGCGACGTCGATAGCAAGGATTGGTAATATGAATATTCCGCAAGCTCGCTTGCAGCGGCTCCTCCCTGCGAACTGGCCGATCGTGGTGCGCTTGAGTGCGGCGCTGTTGTTGGCGGCGTTGCTGCCGATGCTGATCGCGGGCTACGCCAGCCTGCGCACCAGCCTGGAGCGGCTCAAAGAGGCCGAGATCGGCAACTTGCAACAGCTCGCAACCACCACCGCCGGACGTCTCGATCAATTCATTCGCGACACGCACCATTTGCTGACCTATTTTGCATGGAGCAACGAGGTGATCCGTTTGCTCGGCAGCAAGGATCCCTCGTCGTCCGAACGGATTGCCGTGGTCGATAAAATGGATCGCTTGCTTGCCGCCAACGAGGATATCGAATTGTTGATGACGCTCGATCGCCAAGGTCGTGTCGTCGCTTCGAGCAAACCCGAATATTTGAACCGCGACTTGAGTTTTCGCGAGTATTTCAAAGAAGCGATCGCCGGACGCGACTATCGTTCGCATCTCGAAATCGGCACGCGCAGCGGGCGCTCGGGTCTATATCTGTCGGCGCCGGTGCGCGCCGCCAACGGGCTGGTGGCCGGCGTCGCCGTGATGAAAATGCGCGGTCAAGCGGTGGTTTCGATTGTCGACTCGGCGCGCAGCAGCGATCGCACCGCGTTTCTGATCGACGACGACGGGGTAATTATCCATCACCCCGACATTCAATGGATATATCATAGTCTGACGCCGCTGAAGCCCGATGTGCAAAAAATCATTCTCGACCAGCGGCGCTTCGGCGACGAGCCGTTGCCGTCGATCAATGCGCCCGAATTGGCGCAGGCGGTGGGCGGACTGCGCGGCGCCGGTTGGGCGGAATTCGGCGGCGCCGGCGCGAGGCCGATGCAAATCGCGGGACTGGCGCGCTTGGAGATGCATAATTGGGTGCTTTCCGTCGCCGAGCCGACCAGCCGCTTTATGCGCCTGCTGGAGCCGCTGTATGTCGATGCGATGCGAAATTCAGTGATCGTCGGCGCGATTTCCATCGTATTGGCGTTGATTTTCGCGCGCGGCTTCGTCGGCCCGATACGGCAACTGGTGCGTGCGGCCAACGATATCAAGGAAGGACGTTACGACGAAGCGCCTTTGATGCCCACGAGCGCCGACGAATTGGGCCATCTGATGACGACATTCAACGACATGGTGAGCGGAATTCGCGCGCATAAACGCGAACGCGATATTTTCGGTCGCATGGTGTCGCCCGAGGTGCGCGAAAAGTTGTTGAGCGGCGATCTCAAGCTCGGCGGCGAAAATCGGCGGGTGACGGTGTTGTTCTCCGATATTCGCGGCTTTTCGACGCTGTCGGAGCTCATGAGTCCGCAAGATGTGGTCGCCTTCCTCAACGAGTACCTGACCGAAATGTCGGCGGCAGTGCGGCCTTGGGGCGGGTATATCAACAACTTTATCGGCGATGCGATCGTCGTGGTGTTCGGCGCGCCCGAACCTTTGCCGGAGATCGAATGGTGCGCCGTGGCGGCGGCGCTCGATATGAAACAGCGGCTGGCGTTGCTGAACCAGCGG